>NZ_JBHSEB010000047.1:0-46922 GCF_042651925.1 Catenibacterium sp. GCM10023432
TGGTGGATTTGAGTTTGGTTATATATTTGTGTCCGCGCAACGAAGGTGCGGGGAAATGGAGGAAAATATGTATATAATGAAATATTTAAAGCCTTATAAATGGCAGGCCATTTCAGGTTTCATATTTAAACTTATAGAAGCATTTCTAGAATTATGTATACCAATGGCTGTAGCTCTTATTATTGATAATGGTGTTGTGGTACATAATACAAACTATATTACAAAGATGGCTTTTGTAATCTTTGGTTTATCTACAGTAGGATATGCAAGTTCACTTGTATGCCAGTATTTTGCATCACTTACATCACAGGGTGTAGGTACACTTATGCGTAAAGATATGTATCGTGCAATCAATCGTTATGATTATCAGGATCTTGATATTATTGGTACACCCTCTTTAATCACAAGAATCACCAATGATATCAATCAAATTCAGTTAGCAGTTGCCATGGTTATTCGTTTATGTTCAAGATCACCATTTTTAATTATTGGTTCTTTAGTCATGAGTTTTGTGATTAACTGGCAGGTAGCACTTATCTTTGTGATTGTCGCACCACTTATTGCGTTTAGTATCTATTTTGTGATGAGTCATACAGCTCCTATGTATTCTCATATCCAGCATATCCTAGATAACGTATCTCTCATCACAAGAGAGAATCTTTCAGGTGTCAGAGTCATTCGTGCTTTTAACCAGCAGGATAATGAACAAAAACGTTTTGAATCAACAACCACAAAACAAAAAGAAGAGCAGATCATTGCAGGTAACCTCAGTGCTGTATTAAATCCAGCTACTACAATCATTGTGAACTTTGGGATTATCGCAATCCTCTATATCTCAGGCTTTAAAATCAATGCAGGTAATATGACACAGGGAGAAGTCATCTCTCTTATTAATTATATGAACCAGATCCTACTTTCTATGTATGTTTTTGCGAATGTTATTGTGATCTTAAATAAAGCCAGTGCATCATACAAAAGATGTGTAGATGTATTAAGTCAGAAACAAGATATTGTTCAGGGAATCAATGAGGCTCCAAGTGACTATCAGAACCTTATTACTTATGATCATGTTTCATTCTCATACTATTCAGGTAATGCCTTAACTGATGTGTCATTCAATATCCTTCCAGGTCAGACAATCGGTGTCATTGGAGGTACAGGTTCAGGTAAAACAACACTTATTAACCTGATTCCTCGTTTTTATGATGTCACTGAAGGTGAAATCCGTATCAAAGATCTTCCTATTAAATCATACAAGTTTGAATACTTAAGAAATATGATTGGTATTGTGCCTCAGCAGGCCACACTCTTTGGAGGAACAATCAGAGAAAACATGCAATGGGGCAATCCTCATGCTACAGATGAAGAAATTTATGAAGCATTAGAACTCTCACAATCTAAAGAATTCATCGATAAGATGACAGAAGGCTTAGATACTTATATTGAACAGGGTGGTAAGAATGTGTCAGGTGGACAAAGACAAAGACTCACTATTGCCCGTGCATTAGTTAAAAAACCAGAAATACTTATTTTAGATGATAGCGCCAGTGCACTCGACTTTGCGACAGATGCAAAACTAAGAAAAGCTTTAAGTACACTTAATATGACAGTTATTATTGTCTCTCAAAGAGTGAGTGCTTTAATGCATGCAGATTCTATTGTGGTATTAAGCCATGGTGAAGTTGTAGGACAGGGTACTCATGACATGCTTATGAATACATGTGATGTCTATCAGGAAATTGTTATGTCACAGATGGAAGGAGGACAGAGTAATGAAGAATAAAAGTACTTTAAAGAGACTTATGGCATTCTGTCGTCCTTATCGTATCTATCTTGTAGGTGCATTATTATTTTCTACAATTAATATTATATTCACTCTTTTGACACCAATTCTTATTGGAAAAGCTATTGACCAGATGATTGGTTATCATCAGGTTTTCTTCCAGGGACTCAGTCAAAAGATATTCTATATTGCATTCTCTGTATTGATGACTGCATTATTCAACTATTTCTTAGTCAGAGCATCTAATAAGATGACTTATGAAATCACAAGAGACTTAAGAGCAGAACTCTTTAAACAATACCAGATCTTACCTCTTTCTTATATCGATTCTCATACACATGGTGATATGATGAGCCGTATGATTGCCGATATTGATCAGATTTCAGATGGTTTATTACAGGGCTTTACGAACCTTTTTGGTGGTATTGCGACAATCTTAGGCACAATTGGCTTTATGTTATATGTGAATGTCAAGCTGGCTTTGATTGTTGTTGTATTAACACCTCTTTCTCTCATTGTCGCAACACTTATTGCGAAATATACATTCAAGTTCTTCCAGGAACAATTATCTATTCGTGGAGAAATGAGTGGTTTTGTAGAAGAAATGGTAGGAAATCAGAAAGTCGTCAAAGCATTCCAACATGAATCAATCAATGAAGAGAAGTTTGATGAAATCAATAATCGTTTATTTAAGAGCGGTGTTAAATCACAGTTCCTAGGTGCACTTGCGAATCCTTCTACACGTTTTGTGAATGCGATTGTTTATGATACAGTATGTATCTATGGTGCCTTTAGTGTCATTGGTGGAGGTCTTACAGTAGGTGGTTTATCATCATTCTTGACTTATGCCAATCAGTACACAAAGCCATTTAATGATATTTCTAACGTATTTACTGAATTAGAAACAGCTTTAGCCTGTGCTGAGCGTGTCTTTAAGATTATTGATGAACCAGCTATTAAAAACCCAGAACATCCCGAGACTATTGATAATCCACAAGGTGTTATTGACTTAAACCATGTGAATTTCAGTTATACACCTGAAAGACCATTAATCACTGATTTTAATCTTCATGTCAATGCAGGTGAAACAATTGCGATTGTAGGACCTACAGGATGTGGTAAAACAACATTGATTAACTTATTAATGCGTTTCTATGATCCTCAAAGTGGCTCTATCTCTATTGATGGTATCAATACACAAACGATGGATCGTTCTTACTTAAGAAGTCTCTATGGTATGGTATTACAGGATACATGGTTATTTAAAGGTACTATTAGAGATAATATTGCGTATGGCTCAAATAATGCGACAGATGAAGAAATCATCGAGGCTGCCAAAAAAGCTCATGCTCATAAATTCATTATTCAGTTAAAAGGTGGCTATGATGCGATGCTCGCAGAAGAAGGAAGTAACTTATCACAAGGACAAAGACAGCTTTTATCTATCGCAAGAATCATGCTCGCAAATCCACCTATGTTGATTCTAGATGAAGCCACTTCATCTATAGATACACGTACAGAAAGACAGATTCAGGATGCCTTTGATACAATGATGATTGGTAGAACAACCTTTATTGTAGCCCATCGTCTTTCTACTATTCAAAAAGCAAATCAGATTATTGTGATGAATGACGGACATATCATTGAACAGGGTAAACATGAAGAACTATTAAAGAAGAATGGTTTCTATCATAACCTTTACTATAGTCAGTTTGAAAAACCTGAATAAATAAAAAAAGATTCCTCACGGAATCCTTTTTTATTAGCTTCTTCCTGTTACTGATTTTCTTAAAAGCTGTTTATCAACCCAGCGTGTAGAGAATCTAAAGTTCTTTTGTGCGAATACAAATGTGATTTCATTATTTGTATTGAAGTTGATTTTTTTCATCTTACGATAATCGATAAGAAGACGACCTACAAGCATATTTTTTCTACCAACTAATACAAGGTTCGCAATCTGCATTGAATAGATGATTGAATAAATAGCCCATACACTTAAAGCGTTTGAAATGTAGTTCATTTTGTGAGTATTGTATGTTGAAATCATAAAAGCGATACAACCAAATAATACTACAAAATAAAGTACTGTAAGACCAATATAAAAAGCCTTACCTGTAGGACTCATACAGAATTTTAATGAATGATCTCTTTTCCTAGATTTAATAATAGTTACAACTACATTCACAATCATATATGTAAAGTAGAGACCAACGAGTCCAACAAGAAATGTAAGTATAATTAAAACCTGATTCATTCTGTTCTCTCCTTTATTCTTCTTATAATTATACATTGAACTGTTCAATTTGGCTATACCCTATTTGTATGGACAAATGAAAAAGAAGAAGTATAATACATAAAAAAGGGGGAAAATGAAAATGTATACACTTCATTACACAATACAGAATGATCAATGTGACTATACAGGTCGTTTAAGAGATGAAAATATTTTTGTCTATTTCTCACGTCTAGCAGCTGTAGATGGTTCTTTATCAGGTTTCTATAAAGAATCCATGAAAGGGAAGTATGGTTATGTTGTTTCTAAACAATCACTCATATTAACTGAACCTATTTATGAAGATGATGAAATTACTCTTACTACAGATATTGGACATTATTCTAATGTGATTTTTCCTCGATTCTACTATATAGAAAAAGAAGGTAGACGTATTGGTGAATGTCGTTCTATCTGGACTCTTATTGACTTAAAGAGACGTCGTATTACATCTCCTAAGCGTGCAGGACTCACTCTTCCTGATAATCCTGATCTTGTAAAAGAAGAACCAGAAACACTCTTTACACAAGATGATAGACAATTAGTAAGTACATATACTGTACCTTATAGTGATATAGATACAAATAGACATTTAAACAATACCCATTATTTACGTATCGCTTCTAACTTGATTCCCGTAGAAGCCTATGAAAATCATTTCATGGATTCTATTTCTATTAACTATAAAAAAGAAATACTCGCTCATCAGACAATTGAACTCTATCTCACTCATAGTGTTGATACTTATATCATTGAAGGAGATGTAGAAGGAGAAAACTGCTTTATTTTGAAAATCCATATGAAGGAGTATATAAAATGAAAAAAGAACTTCCTATCATGATTTTTCATAAAGACAATCAAGACTACTATGGTGGAGACCAGGATTGGTTTCCTGATGAATGGGCAAGACGTGCAGGATGTGCAAGTGTCTGTGCTGCAGATATGGCTTGTTTCTATGAACATAAGCTAGATATCTCTTATCCGGATTTTCTAGAACTGATGACAAAGATGTTTAAACTCAATACTCCAGGTATTATGGGTTTTCCTTATTTCTATAAGTTTGCAAAGAACTTTAAGAAGTACATGAAACATATTGGTTTAGATGTTGAACCTGTTTATCAGAAGATTACTGAATCTCCTGAACAGGGTGTACATTTTGTGAAAACAGCTATTGATCAGGGGCATCCTATTGGTATGTTGATCTTAACTCATGAAGCACAAATATTAGAAGAAGAAACATGGCATTGGATGTGTATTACTGGTTATGAAGAAACAGCCTCTGATACATCTATTATCTTCTCATCATGTGGTGAACGTGTATGTGTGGGTGCTTCTACACTCTTTAATAAGAGTCATAAGAATATTGTGAAACTTGTGACGTTTGATTAAGGTGAATTCATAATGCGTAAGGAAACAGAGATAACTTTCATGCAGACGAGATTAATTCGACTTGCTTCAGAAGAGTGGCATTTACCTGTTGAACAGGTTATTCACATATTTAAAGAATATGATGTTCTTGGATATATTGAGATAGGTTATGGAATATTTGGTTGTGAAGGTGATGAAGCTGTTTTAGATGATATCACTGATTTCTTGAAAAGAAAGGGTGAGAAAATATGATGAAACTACAAAACTCTGGTGGAGTGGACCTTCATACATAGCTGAAATGTATATGCAGGAAATAAATAAGTCATAATTAAAAGGAGATGTTGCCATCTCCTTTTAAAATTCCATTGGACTATATAAATCAATCTCAAGATGAGTGATTGGTTCTTCAAACTTGATATAGGCTGCATGAAGTGCTAAACGTGGATAATCAGAGCCTTCATTATAAAGAGAATCACCTAGAATAGGATGACCAATAGAAGCCATATGAACACGGATCTGATGTTTTCTACCAGTCTCTAGACGACATCTTACAAGTGCATGATCTTCCTTATTCTCTAGACACTGGTAATAAGTCACAGCAGGAATACCCTTAGAATGAACACGCATCTTAGAAGGACTATGTCTATCCTTACCTAAGTTCTGTTCAATCTTATATTCCTTACCTTCTTTGATATGACCCTCTACATAAGCCAGATATTCTCTTTGTATCTCTTTAATTGACAATGCATGATCTAGATAAGCCTGTATTAAATGACACTTACAGAATACTACTAAACCGCTTGTATCATTATCTAAACGATGAATATAACGAACAGGAATATCATATCCCTGTGTCATATAATAAGCACTCACTCTATTAGATAAGCTGTCTGTCTTATGAGGATCATCTGGATAAACCGCAATCCCAATAGGCTTATTCACAACAAGAATCAGATCATCCTCATATACAATATCTATATCCTGAAAGTCAGGGGCATATGTTTCATCATCATGTTCATAAGCAAGAACATCTAATACATCATTTGTATGAAGTATAGGATTCATACTAAATACATGATTGATTTTATAGTCTTTATTCTGTTTTAATAAATGAATTGTTTTGCGTGATAAATGCAGATCTGCCCACAAATCAGATAAAGGACGATTTTCATATTCTTCATCAATAGTGATAAGAAGATGCTGTCCTTGTTTCTTTATTCTCATGGACGATATACAGTGACTTTGACATCAATAGTGACATCAAGTGCTTCTAATGTATCAAGAACATCACGCTTTTCTTTCTTGATATGATAATAATGTGGTGTCATCTTTAAAAGATTTAATGCATCTTCACGATTCTTAATAGAAATAGTCTTTTTGAAATCATGACTCTCTAATACATTAAATGGAAGACGGATATACTTATCAGACTTAGTCCTTACTTCATCATAAATCAAATGTTTAATTTCAATTAAATGATCTCTATTGGCAGTCACATGGATAATATAACCATCCTCTTTAATACATCTAGCAAGTTCTTCCTGATTCACTACAGTGAACATTGCGGTAATAACATCCATAGAATGATCAAGTACTGGAATATTCTTAGAATTACCTACAATCCAGTGAATAGACTTATCATACTGTGTAGCCATTCTTACAGCTAACTTAGAAATATCTAAACCACAATAAGTATTCTCATCACCAAGAATCTGTTTCATACGATATGTATAATAACCTTCACCACAACCTAGATCTAGGATATTTAAAGGACCTTCCTTCTTCTTGATTTCATTTACTACTTCAAAAAGAATAGGATCATAATAACCCTTATCAAGATAAGCTTTTCTCGCAATCAATGATTCTTTAGAATCACCTGGATTATTAGATGCCTTATCAGGATTTAAAAGTAGATTCATATACCCTTGACGGGCAATATCATAACAATGGTTATTAATGCATTTACATGTTTTACCTTCAATTTCTAAAGGTTCATGACATTTAGGACATGCAAGTATACTCATTTTTATTTACCTCGTTTCTATTACTTATTCGCAATGATATAATAGCATACTTTACTTGAAAGTTGTAAAATTAATATGAAAGAGAGGAATAACATGAACATAAAAAAAGCTTTTTCTAACAGTCTTCTTTCACTTCTCTATAAGAAGCCGCTTTCTAAAATCACCATAGGAGGGAACTATAAGTAACTGAATATATCGACCATTGTGTTTGATCGTGTTTAAATATACTCATACGAGGGAGTGTTAAAATGAACACATCAAATATCTAAAATTATAAACCAAAGGATTTTGCTGAACTTTTAGGCGTATCTGTTAAGATATTATACCGTTGAGATAGAGAAGAAACTTTAAAGGCAAACCGAACCCTAACTAATAAGTATTTACTAAATCAAGTTGCATTTTTAAGATAGTTTTGTAATGCAAAAGAATTATTTGAATAACCACAGACCACAGGTTAGTGAAAATTAAATTTTATTAACGCCGATTAAAAGGCGTTCTTGAAGCTGAACTTGATGCATGGATTTTCCATTTGTACTATAATTAGATTAGAAATCAGATGGAGAACTCATGCAGGATATTGTTTCAATACTTCATGTATTCTCCTGCAGGCTGTAAAGGGCTTCGTAAGTATAAAAAACTGATAGAAAGGGATGAGGAAATTGCTGAAGAGCTTCAAGACGGAAATAAATCCAACAGAGGAGCAGAAAGTCAAGATTCGTAAAACAATAGGTACTTGCAGATTTATCTATAACTTCTATCTTGCTCATAATAAGGAGCTTCATGAAAATGGGGAAAAGTTTATGAGCAGCAGCCAGTTTAGAGTATGGCTTAACAATGAATATCTTCCTAGCCATCCAGAATATTCCTGGATCAAGGAAGCTTATTCAAAATCGGTAACACAGGCAGTAAATGACGGACAGAATGCATTTAAAAGATTCTTTGATCACAAGAGTGCCTTTCCAAAATTTAAGAAGAAAGGCAGATCTGATGTGAAAATGTATTTTGTAAGGAATAATCCAAAAGATTGTTGTTGTGAAAGACACAGAATCAAGATTCCGTCACTTGGATGGGTACGCATCAAAGAGAAAGGATATATTCCAACTACAAAAGATGGATACGTAATTAAGAGCGGTCATGTCTCAATAAAAGGTGACAGATACTATGTTTCAGTTCTTATAGAAATCCCAGATAGAAGGACAGTCAATAATTCCAGTGAAGGAATTGGTATTGACCTTGGACTAAAGGATTTTGCGATTGTCTCTAATGGCAAGACTTATAAGAACATCAATAAATCTGCAAAATTAAAGAAGCTTGAAAAAAAGCTTATTCGAGAACAGAGAAGTCTTTCTCGAAAGTATGAAAATATAAAGAAAGGAGAGTCCACTCAAAAAAGAAATATACAGAAACAAAGGCTTAAGATACAGAAGCTTCATCATAGAATAGACAATATTCGTACTGATCATATCAATAAGATAATCGCAGAGATAGTGAAAACCAAGCCATCTTATATAACGATTGAAGATCTAAATGTATCAGGAATGATGAAGAACAGACATCTTTCAAAGGCAGTTGCTTCGCAGAAGTTTTATGAATTTAAAACAAAGCTTCTAGCTAAATGCAGGGAGAACGGAATTGAACTTCGAATAGTAGATAGATGGTTCCCATCATCTAAGACATGTCATTGCTGCAAAAATATCAAAAAAGATTTAAAGCTTTCAGATAGAGTTTTCAGATGTGACTGTGGTTATATCGAAGACAGAGATTTCAATGCTGCACTAAATCTGAGAGATGCTACAACTTACGAAGTTGCATAAACAAACGCAAGCGTAGGTATGTACCGAAGGCTATTTCGGGAATTTACGACTATGAAGTGTACATGAACTTGTGAGTAGATATGATTTCGGTCAATCGAAAGCATACACAATAAAATAGTAAGTAATGTTCGTGAGAACTTACATTATCTCTATGTGAGTATATTTAATCACATTTTGAGTGGCAGACTTACTAGAGGATACTGAACTCTCAAGACAGACATTCTATAATCATTTTCTAGATAAGAATGATCTTATTGCCTATGTTTATGATACAGTGATTGTGAATGAGTTTGATGAAGATATGTCTATTGACTTTAAATTATCACTCACTCAGGCATTAAACAGCTTAAAGAAATATGAAACATTCGTTGAACAAGCCTGTTTAATAGATGGACAGAATTCATTAAAGAAGCATATGCTTCACCATTGTATAGCGTTCGATTTAAAATGGCATGAATATTGTATAGGAGAACCATTATCAAAAGAACTTAAATTTGCGACACTCTACCATACCAATGCCTCTCATTGTATGGTCCTTCAATGGATTCTAGATGGTATGAAAGAGCCAATAGATGAACTTGTAGACAACATCAATCATATGCGTTACTTAGGTTTAAAGGATTTATTGAAAGATCATTCTCCATATAGATAATGACCGCTATTTGTCTACTTATGGATAGAAGTACCTTTTTGTCTTTCGCTATTTATTCTTATATATATTATGATAAGTCCAGGAGGAATAATTATGAAATATACACAGATTGGCTCATTAAAGGTTTCTAAGGTTTGTTTAGGATGTATGGGATTTGGAGATGCATCTCAAGGTATGCATTCCTGGACATTACCTTATGAAGACTCTAAAAAGATTATTTTCCATGCTTTAGAATCAGGCATCAACTTCTTTGATACAGCGATGGCTTATCAATCAGGCACAAGTGAAGAATACTTAGGACGTGCTATTAAAGAGTATGGACATCGTGAGGATGTTATTATTGCGACTAAGTATACCCCTAAGAGTGATGATTCTATTGATTCAAGAACATATTTAACTGAGTGTTTGAATAATAGTTTAAGAAGACTACAGACTGATTATATTGATCTCTATATTATGCATATGTGGGATTATCAAACACCTATTGAAGAAACATTAGAAATACTCAATGACTTCATTAAAGAAGGTAAAATCAAAGAAATAGGTATTTCCAACTGTTTTGCATATCAATTAGCAATGGCCAATACTATTGCGAAAGAAAGAGGCTTACAAGGCTTTGTAAGTGTTCAGGGGCACTATAATCTGATTTTTAGAGAAGAAGAAAGAGAAATGAAGCGTTATTGTGATGAACAAGGTATTGCGATGACACCATATAGTGCACTTGCATCAGGACGTCTAGCAAAACATCCTGGAGAAACATCACAAAGACTTGAAAAAGATACATTTGCGAGAGGTAAATATGATGCATCAAGTGATTTAGATTTAAAAATCATTCAACGTGTAGAAGAACTTGCATTAAAGCATCATGTTTCTATGAGTGAAGTATCATTATCCTGGTTGATGTCTAAAGTAGCATCACCCGTTGTAGGGGCGACTAAACTTAAACATGTTGATACAGCTGTACTTGCGACAGAACTTGAATTAAGCGAAGAAGAAAAACAATATCTAGAAGAACCATATCAGCCACATCCACTCGTAGGTGTCATGGCAACGAATACTAAATAGTCACATTATTTGTGACTATTTTTGTGTTCTATAGTATAATAAATAAGATGAAGGAGGAGTACTTATGGGACTATTTTCTAGAAAATCAAAGGTGGATTATGACCTTGTATTTAGAGAACAATATAAATCATTAAATCGTATTCATCAGCAGGCACGTGATGAATTAGATTACAAAGTAAAAGAATCATTAATGGAGGTTGTAGTAGAAAAATATCGTGAACTACTAGAACTCATTGATAAAGGGGCTAAACAAGATTATAAACACTTTGAAGCATTAAAAAAGAATGCGGAAGATGAATTACAGACTATTAAGAATATTAATGAAGATGCATAGAGGAGAAAAATATGAAGTTATATAAAAAAGGTGATGACTCCTCTTATACATTGGGTGTCTTTCCTACAATAGAATTATTAGAGCATAAACCAGATATTGTGAAAAGAGTGCTTGTACACTCTTCAATAGAAGAAAACAGAGGATATCCTAAAATCAAGGAATTATGTGCATTACATCATATTCCTATTGATGTGCATGATGCGACAATCAATAAGCTTTCACCAAAGTCTAATTGTTATGCAATCGGGGTATTTAAAACATTCTATGAACCTTTGCAGAAGGAAAATCATATTGTATTAGTGAATCCTATGGATATGGGTAATATGGGTACAATTATGCGTACAATGTTAGGGTTTGGTTATCAGGACTTAGCTATTATTCGTCCAGCAGTTGATATCTTTAATCCTCATGTTGTCCGTTCTTCTATGGGTGCATTATTCTCTTTACGTATTCATTATTATGAAAGCATTGATGAGTATCTTAAAGAGTTTGGTGATCATCAATGTTATCCATTTATGTTGAAGGGTGCTAAGAATATTCATCAGGTGAAACCTGTGACACCTCATTCACTGATTTTTGGAAATGAATCATCAGGACTCGATGATATTTATATGACATATGGACAAAGTGTCTTTATTCCTCATACGAATGCGATTGATTCACTTAACTTAGCACAGTCTGTCGGTATTGGTTTATTCCACTTCTCACAGGATGCGTTTAATAAACAGGAGGTGCTACGATGAAATATGATTTTGATACAGTCTATGATAGACATCATACAAACTGCGCAAAATATGATTCTGGTCATACAGATGATCCTGATATGATTCCTATGTGGGTTGCAGATATGGATTTTAAGACATTACCAGATATTCCAGAAGCACTCTCTAAACGTGTGTTAGATGGTATTTATGGTTATAGTACAATCCCAGAAGAATACTTAGAAAGTGTTGTAGGATGGATGGAACGTAGACATGATTTCCATGTTGAAAAAGACTGGATTGTCCCTACACCGGGTGTTGTCACTGTCTTTCATCTTGCAGTAGAAGCTTATACTAAAAAAGAGGAGAGTGTCTTGGTTCTTACACCAGTTTATTATCCATTCTATCGTGCTATTAAAAACAATGGTAGACGTATGGTAAGAATGCCTCTTGATCTAAAAGATAACCAATATACACTTGATTACAAAGCATTTGAAACTAAGATTATAGAAGAAAACGTCAAGATGATGATCTTCTGTAATCCACATAATCCAGTAGGTAAAGTGTGGACTAAAGAAGAACTAAAAACAATTGGAGATATCTGTAAAAAACATAACGTTTTTGTAGTATCGGATGAAATCCATATGGACTTTGTCTATGCGCCTCATAAGCATATCGCATTCTATGAAGTAGACCCTGAATATAAGAATTTTTCAATTATATTAACTGCAGCATCTAAGACATTCAACTTAGCTGCACTTCAGACTTCTGCAGCTATTATTGCGGATGAAAAGCTAAGAAACCAATTTAAGAAAGTGAAGATGAGTCATTCTATTTCTGATCCTACAATACTAGGATTTATTGCGACAACAGTCGCTTATACTAAGGGTGATGAATGGGTGGATCAACTTCTAGATTATATTAAAGGGAATATGGATTATCTTGATCACTTCCTTAAAACTGCATGTCCTGGTGTGTCTTTAATTGATCCACAAGGCTTATATCTTGCCTGGGTGGATATGAGAACACTTGGTATGAGTAATGAAGAACAAGAAGACTTCATGTTAAATAAAGCACATCTTTGGTTAGATGAAGGTTATGTGTTTGGTGAAGAAGGATCAGGTTTTGAAAGATTTAACTTAGCATGTCCTAGAAGTACTGTAGAAAAAGCTTGTTTACAGTTAAAGAAGGCATTGGATGAAAGATCTGCATAGTTTAAGACTTCAGGGATATATAGACGATCTTCCATTAGATTGTGCTTGTGAATATACGAATTTACAATTAAAGAAGTTTCTTCATACAGATATTGCCTATCAACAAACACTAGCAATACGCTTATTAAATAAGCGTATTGGCTATCAAAAAGACTATCAAAAGCAGTTGAAAGAGATGCTTGATGACAATCCTGCTTATTATACAAAGAAGGAAATAGAAGGCTTTTTAAGCCTCCTAAATGAAAAAGAAAATAAAGTAAAATAAAAACGTTTACATCTTTTAATTTTTCTAGTAATAGATAAGAAAAAAGAGTATTATGGAAGTATAAAAGAAAAGGAGAGATAATATTATGGGATTAGTTTCCGCAACAGAAATGTTAAAAAAGGCTAAAGCAGGCCATTATGGTGTTGGACAGTTCAACATCAATAACCTTGAATGGACAAAGTCTATTCTTTTAGAAGCACAGGAATTAAATGCACCAGTAATCTTAGGTGTATCTGAAGGTGCTGCAAAATATATGACAGGTTTCACAACTGTAGCTGCTATGGTTAAAGCAATGGTAGAATCTTTAAATATCACTGTACCAGTAGCATTACACTTAGACCACGGTTCATATGAAGGTGCTAAGGCAGCATTAGCAGCTGGATTCACTTCAATCATGTTCGATGGTTCTCATTATTCAATCGAAGAAAACATCGAAAAGACTAAGGAATTAGTTGAATTATGCCATGCTAAAGGTGTATCTATCGAAGCTGAAGTAGGTTCAATCGGTGGAGAAGAAGATGGTGTTATTGGTATGGGTGAAGTAGCAGATCCTAAAGAATGTAAGATGATTGCTGACTTAGGAGTTGACTTCTTAGCTGCTGGTATCGGTAATATCCATGGTGTATACCCTGCAAACTGGGCTGGTTTACAGTTCGAAGCATTAGATGCTATCCAGAAAGAAACTGGTATCTTACCATTAGTTCTTCATGGTGGTTCAGGAATTCCTGATGAACAGGTTAAGAAAGCAATTGGCTTAGGTGTATCTAAGATCAACGTTAACACTGAATGTCAGTTATACTTCCAGAAAGCTACTAGAAAGTACATTGAAGAAGGTAAAGATCAGCAGGGTAAAGGTTATGACCCTCGTAAATTACTTGCTCCAGGTGCTCAGGCTATCAGAGACTGCGTAAAAGACAGAATGGAAGTATTTGGTTGCATCGGTAAAGCTGCTGAATAATTCATTTAAGAGAGAAGCTGAGGCTTCTCTTTTTTTTACGTTCAAATAAAAAGATTCCTACCACAAATGTGGTAGGAATACCTATGTTAGTTCCAGTAATCTAATTGATCATAATCAGTATAATGTGTTGAGGATGCAAGTTTCTTATAGTTATCTTTATTCATTCTCGCATATTCTTTTATTTGAGATTGATCACTCTTATTTGATTTAGTCACAAGTACATCTGAATCACTAGATAATCTATAGAAACGATATGCATCATTCTTTATCACAACAGTATAAGAAGGTGAACCATAACGTGTTTTACTTTCATCATACTTCTGTATACCATCGGGTAAATGATCTATAAAATCAACATCTTTTAATTTGCTAGATATAGAAGCTGTTTTATAGAAAGAATAACCTTTCTTCTTTTCTCCATTTACAGTGATTTCTGATAAATAAGAACTAGAACTAGGTACTACAAATACTGCAATAACTGCAATGACTAAACAAACAACAATACTTACAATAATCTTTTTTGATTTCATAGAATCTCCTTGTATTTGAGTTTATATATTATAACATACAAAAATTAACGGGCTATTAGTAAAGTAACTCCAAATATGTTGCACTTGTGTATGTAATGTTTCTGGTTATATCTCATCCTTTCTTTGATTTGACATATAGCTTATACAGCTGTTGATCACTATTTAATGCATCCTTTTACATTAATCATTATACACCATATATAACAAGCAAGTATGAATTATCAGTCATGATGGATTTTTATTATTCTTGACTTACCCTATAACCCTCTAGTATACTAGGTATATGTAAAAGGAGGAATGCTTATGATGATATCAACTAAAGGACGTTATGCTTTACGTGTCATGATTGATTTAGCACAGCATGATCGTTCTAAGTATATACCATTAAAAGAAATAGCGGCAAGACAGAATATCTCTGAAAAGTATCTAGAAATTATTATTAAATCTTTATCTAAAGAACACTTTGTAGAAGGTTTAAGAGGTAAAGGTGGGGGATATCGTTTAACACATGCTCCAGAAGACTATAGTGTTGCTTCTATTCTTAAGATTACTGAAGGAACATTAGCTCCTGTGTCATGTTTAGCAGATGAATGTAATACATGTGAAAGAGCATCTTATTGTAATACATTACCTATGTGGACTGGTTTACATAAAGTGATTACAGACTATTTAGAAGGTGTTTCTTTAAGTGATTTAGTACCTGCTTCATCAAATGGTGATGATTATGTCATATAATCATAAATAAAATCAATTAAATTTAGAAAATACGAAATATTTACAAAAAATAATATAAATATAGTTGACTAGTAGGTTTATCACTGCTATAATCCTATTAACCTATCAAACAAATAGGGTTAAGGAGGAAACATACATGTCTAATAAAAACTATCATTTCGAAACACTTGCATTACACGTAGGACAGGAAGAAGCTGATCCAGTCACTGACGCTCGTGCAGTACCTATCTATCAGACTTCGTCTTACGTTTTTCATAACTCAGATCATGCAGCAGCTAGATTCGCATTACAGGATGCTGGTAATATCTATGGTCGTCTAACAAACCCAACTGAAGATGTATTTGAAAAAAGAATTGCGGCTTTAGAAGGTGGTGTAGCCGCCTTGGCAGTAGGTTCTGGTGCAGCTGCAGTGACATACGCAGTACAAAACTTAGTGGCTGCAGGTGACCATATCGTATCTGCAGAAAACATCTATGGTGGAACATTCAACCTATTCAAACATACATTTACTGATTATGGTATTACTACTACATTCGTAGATGCATTAAATCCACAGGCATTTGAAGATGCTATCCAGGAAAACACAAAACTTGTTTATATTGAAACTTTAGGTAACCCTAATTCAGATGTTGTAGACATCGAAGCAATCGCAAAGATTGCACATAAACATGGTTTACCATTAGTCATTGATAACACATTTGGTACACCTTATTTAATTAGACCAATTGAATATGGTGCTGATGTTGTTATTCATTCAGCAACTAAGTTCATTGGTGGTCATGGTACTACTATTGGTGGTGTCATCGTTGATGCAGGTAAGTTTGACTGGGCAGCACATGCAGATAAATTCCCACAGCTTGTTGAACCAAACCCATCTTATCATGGTGTAAGCTTTGCGAAAGATGTAGGAGCCGCTGCTTATATTACAAGAATTAGAGCTATTTTATTAAGAGACATGGGTGCAACTCTTTCACCAATTCATGCTTGGATCTTCTTACAGGGTCTAGAAACACTTTCATTACGTGTAGAAAGACAGGTAGAAAATACATTAAAGGTTGTAGAATACTTAAATAACCATCCACAGGTTGAATCTGTATCACATCCTTCAGTATCTACAGATCCATCTCAGCAGGCATTATATAAGAAGTATTTCCCTAATGGTGGTGGATCAATCTTTACATTCAACATCAAGGGTGATGCAAGAAAAGCAAAAGATTTCATTGATAACTTACAGTTATTCTCATTACTTGCAAATGTTGCAGATGTGAAATCTTTAGTTATTCATCCAGCTTCTACGACACATGCAGAAATGAATGAAGAAGAATTAAAACAGGTAGGTATCCAGCAGAATTCTATTCGATTATCTATTGGTACTGAACATATTGATGATATTATTGCAGACTTAGATCAGGCTTTTGCTGCAGTAAAATAACAAATTAGGAGGAGAATTAACATGAGTAAGGTATATACTAGTGCTGACCAGTTAATTGGCCATACACCACTATTAGAATTAACACATTTAGAAAAGAAATATAACTTAGAAGCAAAGGTCATCGCAAAGGTTGAATACTTCAATCCCGCAGGAAGTGTTAAAGATAGAATTGCGAAGAATATGCTTGATGAAGCAGAAAAAGCAGGAAAAATTAATAAAGATACTGTATTAATTGAACCTACTTCAGGTAATACAGGTATTGGTTTAGCTTCTGTTGCAGCTGCAAGAGGTTATCGTATTATTATTGTTATGCCAGAAACAATGTCTGTAGAAAGACGTACATTAATGAAAGCATATGGTGCTGAGCTTGTCTTAACAGATGGAAGCAAGGGTATGAAGGGTGCTATTGCGAAAGCAAATGAACTTGCAGAAGGAATTGAAAACAGCTATATTCCAGGACAGTTCGTTAACCCAGCTAACCCACAGGCACATTACTTAACAACAGGACCAGAAATCTTTGAAGATTTAGATGGTCAGGTCGATTACTTTGTAGCTGGTGTAGGTACTGGTGGTACAGTGACTGGTGTAGGACAGTACTTAAAAGATAAGAAACCAGACGTAAAAGTAGTTGCAGTAGAACCAGATTCATCTCCAGTATTATCTACTGGACAGGGTGGTGCACATAAGATCCAGGGTATCGGTGCAGGTTTTGTACCTGATGTCTTAGATACAAAGGTATATGATGAAATCATCCGTGTAACTAATGAAGATGCATTTGCGACTGGTAAAGAAGTAGGTCAGAATGAAGGTATCTTAGTAGGTATTTCTTCAGGTGCTGCTGTTTATGCTGCGATTGAACTTGCGAAAAGACCAGAAAATAAAGGAAAGACTATTGTAGCCTTACTCCCAGATACAGGTGATCGTTATCTTTCTACTCCTTTATTCCAGGATTAATATGAAAACCAAGGCATTTTAATGACTTATATCCAGAAGTCAATAGAAGAACTCTATGAAAAAATGCCTGTGCCTATCCCACAAGTTAAGTTAGTACAATGTAAATACAATAATGATTCTAACCTAATCGGTGCATTTGCAAACTATAAGAAAGTATACTAAAAGAGGCTCAAATGAGCCTCTTGTTTTTATTCTGCTGATTCAGCCACTGATTTCTTTAAATCTTCGATAGCAACTCTAATTCTTCTTAAAGTTTCTTCTTTGCCAAGAATATGAGCAATTTCTACAGCACCACCAGGAGTAAATGCCTTATTAGATAATGCAACACGGATAGGCCACATAATACGTCCATTCTTTAATTCATGGCTCTTAGCAATATCCATCATCATATTCATTAATCCTTCGTCATCATCATAATCTTCCCATTTTTCAAGTTCTGGTAAAGATAATTCTAATGCTTCTAAAGAGTTTTCAGGATTAGTCTTCATCTTCTTATGTTTATAGATAGATGCATCAAATGGTAATGTTTCATTGATAAAGTCCATTAATTCTGGAATATCAGCTAATCTTTCAACACGTGGCTGTAATGCTTTAGAGATTTCTAATGTATTTACAGGAATAGTGATGAAGTCATAGTAAGGAGAAGCTACTTTGTGGAATTCTTCTAATGACATGTTTCTTAAATAAACACCGTTCATCCATTTTAACTTATCAATATCAAAGATAGCTGGAGCTTTAGAGATATGTTCAATGTTGAACTGTTCAATTAAATCATCTAATGAAAGGATTTCTTCATCAGCTGGAGACCATCCAAGTAATGCGATGTAGTTAAGGATGGCATCTTTTAAATAACCCTGTTTAGTTAAATCCTGGTAAGAGGCATCACCATTTCTCTTAGATAACTTAGCATGTTCATCCTTCATTACTGGTGGTAAATGGATGTAAGTAGGTCTATCCCATCCATATGCATCATATAGAAGGTTATATTTAGGTGTAGAAGCTAAATATTCATTACCACGTACAACATGAGTAATACCCATTAAATGGTCATCTACAACGTTCGCAAAGTTATAAGTAGGGAATCCATCACTCTTAATTAAGATAGAATCATTTAAAGTAGTACAATCTACTTCAATATGACCATAGATTTCATCATCAAAAGTAGCCTTACCCTTATCAGGGATAGTCTGTCTAATAACATAAGGAACACCTGCTGCAAGCTTTTCATCAATTTCAGCCTGATCAAGCATACGACAAGGATCATAATCATTGTCAGCATCTTTATCACAGAAACAATAATGAGCACCGCCTAGCTCAATAAGCTTCTTAGCATATTCATGATAAATAGGAAGTCTTTCAGACTGGATATAAGGTCCACAATCTCCAGGTTTATCTGGTCCTTCATCCCAGTTAAGACCAGTTTCAGTTAAAATATCATAAATCAACTGAGTTGCACCTTCCACTTCACGGTTCTGGTCAGTATCTTCAATTCTTAAAATAAAGTCGCCACCCTGATGTTTAGCGATTAAATAACAGTATAAAGCTGTTCTTAAATTACCGATATGCATGTACCCTGTAGGGCTTGGTGCGAATCTTGTACGAATTTTTGTCATTTTTCTCTTTACATCTCCTAAAATATATGTATAATATAAATTGCTGTTGGGGTATAGCCAAGCGGTAAGGCAGCAGACTCTGAATCTGCCATTTCACTGGTTCGAATCCAGTTACCCCAGCCATTTTTTTTGGGGTATAGCCAAGCGGTAAGGCAGCAGACTCTGAATCTGCCATTTCACTGGTTCGAATCCAGTTACCCCAGCCATTTTTTTTATACAAATAAAACATTTTAAAAAGAAAGCCTGGCTTTCTTTTTTTTATTCGCATAAAAAAATGGTAGTCCGTAGGGGGTTCGAACCCCTGAATGCTTGGATGAGAACCAAGTGTGTTGACCACTTCACCAACGGACCATGTGGTCATAGTATATCATGTTTTTTTTAAAAGTAAAATATTCTTTTATTAAAAAGGGACATTTACTTTCTGTTTTCTTTGTGATTTTCGAAGAAATACTATATAATGAATTCGTCGAGATAAAATCCAATATTTTGACTTAAACTTATTAACTTTTAACTTAATTGTTTTTTAATATATATAAACTTTAAATAACCTTAACGAAAGGATTGTATAAAAATGGCTGAAGAAGTAATTGCTATTGAAGGCGGACATAAACTTAACGGCACAGTCACTATCTCAGGTGCGAAGAATGCGACTGTAGCATTGATCCCTTCTATTGTTCTCTCAGATGAACCAGTAGAAATATATAACGTACCAGAAATCTCAGATGTTGATGCGTTAACCACATTATTAGAAGAATTGAATTGTATTGTTGAAAGGGATAAATCCGTAGGTGAAATCGGTGTAGATCCTAGAAATATGAAAAACTTACCACTTGTAAGTAGTGCAGTTGATAAATTAAGAGCGTCTTATTATTTTATGGGTGCATTACTTGGTAAATATAAAGAAGTAACTATTAGAATGCCTGGAGGATGTTATTTAGGACCTCGTCCTATTGATCTTCATTTAAAAGGTTTTGAAGCATTAGGTGCCAAAATCAATTATGATGAAGAAACAGGAACATATCATTTAAAGGCTGATGAACTTATTGGAACTGAAATCTATCTAGATTTTGCTTCTGTAGGTGCAACTATCAATATTATGTTAGCGGCAGTAAAGGCTAAAGGCCGTACTGTTATTGAAAATGCAGCGAAGGAACCTGAAATCATTGATGTAGCCAACCTTCTTACAAAGATGGGGGCTAGAATCCGTGGTGTGGGTACAGATACTATTACTATTGATGGTGTAGAGCATATGCATGGTGCATATCATGAAATTATTCCTGATCGTATTGAAGCAGGTACTTTCTTGATCATTGCAGCTGCAATTGGTGAAAAAATGGTTATTCAGAATATTATTCCACAGCATCTAGATGCACTTATTTCTAAATTAAAGGAAATGGGCATTAAGATGGAAAAGATTGGCGATAGCATTGTTGTATATGGCAATGATGGAAACTTAAAGCCTGTTGAAGTACAGACACAGATCTATCCAGGATTTGCGACTGATTTGCAGCAGCCTCTAACAACTCTATTAACACAGGGTAATGGACAATCTAAAGTGTCTGAAACTATTTATAAAGAAAGATTTAAGCATTGTGCTCAGCTTAATAAGATGGGAGCAGATATTGAATTAGGTGAAGCATGTGCTTATGTAAAAGGTAAAACACCTCTACATGGTGCAAGAGTAATGGCTACAGACTTACGCTGTGGTGCTGCTCTTGTGGTGGCTGGTTTAATGGCAGAAGGTAAAACTGAAATTACAAATGTCTACCATATTGACCGTGGTTATGATAATATAGACCACAAGCTCATCACATTAGGAGCGCACATTACTCGTTATATGATTGACGATTAGTGTTGATAGGAGGAGAAGCTATGAGTGACAAGTTAAAAGTTGGTATTTTAGGTGCGACTGGAATGGTTGGACAGAGATTTAATACTCTTCTAGAGAACCATCCATGGTTTGAAGTGACTACACTTGCAGCAAGTAAGTCGAGTGCGGGAAAGACTTATGAAGAAGCAGTAAAAGGCAGATGGAAAATGGATACACCTATTCCTGAAGCAGTCAAGAACATTGTCGTAAAAGATGTTGCAGATGTTGAAGACATTGCGAAAGAAGTTGATTTTGTATTCTCAGCAGTAAACATGAGTAAAGAAGAAATCAAAGCAATTGAAGAAGCATATGCAAAAACAGAAACACCTGTTGTTTCAAACAACAGTGCACACAGATGGACACCTGATGTTCCTATGGTTATTCCAGAAATCAACCCAGAACATTATGCTGTCATCGAAGATCAGAGAAAGAGACTTGGAACTAAGAAAGGTTTTATCGCAGTAAAGCCTAATTGTTCAATCCAGTCTTATACACCTTGCTTAGCAGCATGGAAGGAATTTGAACCAACAAAGGTTGTAGTAAGTACATACCAGGCTATTTCTGGTGCTGGGAAGACTTTCAAGGAATGGCCAGAAATGGTAGGAAATATCATTCCTTTAATCAGTGGGGAAGAAGAAAAGTCTGAACAGGAACCATTAAAAGTATTTGGTCATATTGAAAATGGTGAAATTGTTAAAGCTGAAGGACCTGTTATTAGTGCACAATGTATTCGTGTACCAGTATTAAATGGTCATACAGCAACTGTTTCTATTAGTTTCAAGAAGAAGCCTACAAAAGAAGAATTAATTGATCGTTTAAATAACTTCAAGGGACAGCCACAGGAATTTAAGCTTCCACATGCACCTGAACATTTCATCAGATACATGGAAGAAGAAAACCGTCCACAGGTTACATTAGATGTTGATTATGAAGGCGGTATGGGAGTTTCTATTGGTAGACTTAGAGAAGATAACATCTTCGATTATAAGTTTGTAGGTTTATCTCACAACACTTTAAGAGGTGCTGCTGGTGGTGCTGTTGAAAGTGCTGAAATGTTAACAAAATTAGGTTATATTACTAAGAAATAAATTTAAAAAAGCTATTGTATTTCAATAAAAAATGATGTACAATACACTAGCAACTTACTTTGAAGTAGCAAATATTTCAAGGCGGAAGGAGATAAGACAATGAAAGCTGGAATTCATCCAAATTACAAAAAAGTAAAAGTAATCTGCACATCATGTGGTAACGAATTCGAAACTGGTTCAGTTTTAGATGAAATCCGTGTGGATACTTGTTCAAACTGTCATCCATTCTACACTGGTAAACAGAGATTTGCGAGTGCTGATGGTAGAGTTGAAAAATTCAATAAGAAATACGGTCTTAAATAAGACGCAAGAACCTGTTCTACAGGTTCTTTTTTTACGTAAAAAAGATGTCCATACTATGTATGGACATTATTTATGATATGTTTCATTCTTCATGATTTTAAATGCACGATAAATCTGTTCTACAAGAATCAGACGCATTAATTGATGAGGGAAAGTCATTGGTGAAAAAGATAATTTAAAATCAGCTCTAGTAAGAACATCCGCTCCATGTCCTAAGGAACCACCAATCACAAAATCAATAGTAGAATAACCATCAATCATCTTTTTCTCAATATATTGACTAAAAGCCACTGAATCCATCTCACGTGAAGCAACATCTAACAGAATCATAAAATCATTCTGTTTCACATGATCAAGAATCTTTCTTCCTTCCTTGCTTTTCACAAGTGTCTCTTCTGCAAGTGAAGGGTTATTAGGTATCTTTTCATCAGGTACTTCAATCAACTCTACATGAGCATACGCACCAAGTCTTTTTACATACTCCTGTACACCATCTCTTAAATACTTCTCTTTTAACTTACCTACAGTAATAATTTTAATGTTCATATTTTCCTCCAGAAACCACTGATGTTTGGCTTGCTGCTTTGATCATCTCTTTATCAAATGTCATCTTTTCTTCATCAAATATAGAATAATAAGTTTCTAACGCCTTTTTTTTTGTATTGGCATCCTGTGATAAATGGGCTAGTACAATCTCTTTCGTATTCTCACCAATCACATCACACATTAAATGAGCACTGTACTCATTATTTAAATGTCCAGTATCACCCATGATTCTATTCTTTAAAGAAAAAGGACGACGTGTAGCCATCAACATCCCTATATCATGATTGGACTCTATAATATAATAATTCAAGTTATGAATAAGTTCTTTATTCTTCTGTGATACATAACCTGTATCTGTCATATAAAGGAGTGTTTCATCACCACTAAAAATAAATCCAATAGGATTAGTCGCATCATGTGAAACACGTAATACATACACTTCTATATCACCAAAAGTATAACTTGTATAAGGAATAAGTTCATGATCCTCATCTAGATCCGCTATATTCCCTTTTGCGGTATATACCATCTCTTTATCAAATATATGTATATTCTTGTTATGATCTGTATGATCATGGGTTAATAATACATAATCTATATCATCTATTGTATATCCAATCTCTTTGAGTCGATAAGTCAACTGTTTCTTTGAGATACCACAATCTATTAAAATACCTGTAGTTTTTTCTACAATAAATGTGCTGTTTCCTTTAGAACCACTTGCTAAAACATGGTATTCCATAATCCACCTCTTTCCCATGCATTATAACATATCTCAATATTTGGAATAAAGTTTCTTACATATTCATTTGTACTTGTGATAAAATAAACTTATAGAAGGAGGAAATATAAGTAACTAAATATATTGACAGTTGTGATTAAATGCGTTCAAATTCCCTCAAGGGAGAGCGTTAAAATGAACACAACAAATATCACAAATTATAAGCCAAAGGATTTTGCTGAATCTTTAGGCGTATCTGTTAAGTTATTATAACGTTGGGATAGAGAAGGAACTCTAAAGGCAAACCAACCCCAAACTAATAGGCATTATTATACTTATAATCATCATTTACTAAATCAAGTTGTATTTTTAAGATAGTTCTGTAATGCAAAAAAGTTATTGTAGACCAGTGTATTGCAGATTATGGAAACTGTGTAACGATTTATTAGATGAAGTAATGGAAAAAATTAAAAGCATAATTTGAATACCCACAAACCACAAGTTAGCGAAAATTAAATTTTATTAACGCCTATTAAACGGCGCTCATGAAGCTGAACTTGATGCATGGATTTTCCATTTGTACTATAATTAGATTAGGAATCAGATGGAGAACTCATGCAGGATATTGTTTCAATACTTCATGTGTTCTCCTGCCAGTTGCAGGGGCTTCGTAAGTATAAAAAACAGATAGAAAGGGATGAGGAAATTGCTGAAGAGCTTCAAGACGGAAATTAATCCGACAGAGGAGCAGAAAGTCAAGATTCGTAAAACAATAGGTACTTGCAGATTTATCTATAACTTCTATCTTGCTCATAATAAGGAACTTCATGAAAGAGGCAAAAAGTTTATGAGCAGCAGCCAGTTTAGAGTATGGCTCAACAATGAGTATCTTCCTAGCCATCCAGAATATTCCTTGATCAAGGAAGCTTATTCAAAATCAGTAACACAGGCAGTAGATAACGGACAGACCGCATTTGAAGATTTCTTTAATCACAAGAGCGCCTTTCTAAAATTCAAGAAGAAAGGCAGATCTGATGTGAAGATGTATTTTGTGAGGAATAATCCAAAAGATTGCAGTTGTGAAAGACACAGAATTAAGATTCCGTCACTTGGCTGGGTCCGCATCAAAGAGAAAGGATATATTCCAACTACAAAAGATGGATATGTGATTAAGAGCGGTCATGTCTCAATAAAGGCTGACAGATACTATGTTTCAGTTCTTATAGAAATCAAGAATAAAAGGAATTGGCATTGACCTTGGATTAAAGGACTTTGCGATTGTCTCTAATGGCAAGACTTATAAGAACATCAATAAATCTGCAAAATTAAAGAAACTTGAAAAAAAGGTTATTCGAGAACAGAGAAGTCTTTCTCGAAAGTATGAAAATCTAAAGAAAGGAGAGTCCACTCAAAAAAGAAATATACAAAAACAAAGGCTTAAGATACAGAAGCTTCATCATAGAATTGACAATATTCGTACTGATTACATCAATAAGACAATCGCAGAGATAGTGAAAACCAAGCCGTCTTATATAACGATTGAAGATCTAAACGTATCAGGAATGATGAAGAACAAGCATCTTTCAAAGGCAGTTGATTCGCAGAAGTTTTATGAATTTAAAACGAAGCTTGAAACTAAATGCAAAGAGAATGGAATTGAACAACGAACAGTAGATAGATGGTTCCCATCATCTAAGACATGTCATTGCTGCAAGCATATCAAGAAAGATTTAAAGCTTTCAGATAGAATTTTCGAATGTGATTGCGGCTATATCGAAGACAGAGATTTCAATGCTGCTACTAATCTGAGAGATGCTACGACTTACGAAGTTGCATAAACAAACGCAAACGTAGGTATGTACCGAAGGCTATTTCGGGAATTTACGACTATGGAGTGTACAAGAACTTGTGAGTAGATATGATTTTTGTCAATCAAAAGCATACACGATGACATAGTAAGTAATGTTCGTGAGAACTTACATTATCTCGATGTGAGTATATTTAATCACATTTTGAGTGGCAGGTTTTGTCTTATGCCTAAAATTATTACAATCGCAAGAGAATATGGTTCTGGTGGACGTATCATAGCACAGAAAGTAGCTAATCTTTTAGGACTTGTTTATTACGATAACCAGATTATTGATTTAGCTGCACAGGAACTTGGATTTGATATTGAAACAATTAGGAAAGCGGCTCAGGAAAAGAGTTCAGGATTCTTATATGGAATGGCTGGAGGAACTTTCCAGATGCCTTTAAATGATCAGGTTTTCGCAACACAATCTAAAATCATTCGTCATCTTGCAAATAACGATTCATGTATCATAGTAAATGGATGTGCTGATTATATTCTTGAAGACTATGATAAAGTATTAAGAGTCTTTATCCATGCACCTCTTGAATCACGTATTAAGAGAGTAGAAGAAGAATATAAAGAAGAGCATGAGAATACAAAGAAGTATGTTATCTCAAGAGATAAGAAAAGATCTAATTACTATAATTACTACACAACAAACAAATGGGGTCAGTTAAAGAATTTTGACTTAACTATTAATAGTGATTATGGTTTAGATGAAGCTGCTGAAATTATTGCGGAAATGTATAAGAAATTATAATAATAAGAAGCTGTAATAGATGATCTGTTACAGCTTTTACTATTAGAGATAGAATAAATATGTTAAAATAAGGAGAAATCAAATAAAGGAGAACAATTATGGAAAAAATCTTATTTGAAATTGAAATGCAGGATGGCAATGTAATGAAGGGTGAATTATATCCTGAAGTAGCACCTATCACTGTAGAAAACTTTGTAAACTTAATTAAAAATAACTTCTTTGATGGCTTGATCTTCCATCGTGTTATCCCAGGATTCATGATCCAGGGTGGTGGATATGATACTGATATGAAAGAACATCCAGCAGCATCTATCAAGGGTGAATTTGCATCTAATGGTGTGACTAATAACCTAAAGCATACAAGAGGTGTTTTGTCAATGGCAAGAACAATGGTGAAGGATTCTGCTTCATCTCAGTTCTTTATCATGCATGCTGATGCACCACATCTAGATGGTGACTATGCTGCTTTTGGTTTAATCACTGAAGGATTAGAAGAAGTAGATAAGATTGCGAATGTTAAAAGATCACCTTGGAATGATATGCCTAATGAACCACAGGTTATCAAGACAATGAAATTATTATAAAAAAAACTGTTGCAAAATATTGGAATCTTGATAAAATTTAGTACTGACAGTAAATCTAGGCTATTCTTTGTGAATAGCTTTTTTTGTCAGTTATGAATCAATGCCCAAAAGTATATTAATGAAATTGACACATTATCAAGACATTCTTTAGAAATAATACTAAATTAGTAGTAATTCCATGTGAATTTTTGTATAATGTTTACGTTTAAGAAAGGAGGCGCCGTAATGAAGGAAGGTATACGTAAAGAGTATAAGAAACAATATGATGCATCAACAAAGAAGATTGATATCGTTGATGTCCCAGAATTCAATTTCATCATGATTGATGGAATCGGTAATCCTGAAGTAGAAGAGTTCCATTTAAAGTCAAAAGCTCTTCGAATCATGTCAGCTGAAATTAGAGAGTATTTTAAACAGGAAAAGAACCTTGTTTATCTTATTTCGCCACTAGAAGGATTATGGGATACCTATGATAATTCGAAGTTTGACGTTACTCGTAAAAAGATGATCAAGTTTACATTGATGATGGCACAGCCAAAGCTTCTAGATCCTAATACATTTGAAATTATTAAACAGAAAGCAGCTAACAAGAAGGATAATCCTTACATTGTAGATATATATCTTAAGAGGATGACTGAAGGACATTGCGTACAGATGCTACATAAGGGTGCTTATAATACTGAAATCAATACAACTAAGCAGATCATGGAGTTCATCACTATCCAGAATATGCGTTTAGAAGGATTCCATCATGAGATTTACTTAAATGATTATGAGAAGACACCAAGTGAAAAACTGAAAACAATTGTTCGTTATGCGATTGCAGAAAATGGAGAAGGGGCTTTTTAGCTCCTTCTTTTTTGAGGAGAGAATATGAAATACGTATCATGGAATGTAAATGGCATTCGTGCCTGCTTAAAGAAAGGTTTTTTAGAAAGTTTCAAATCATTGGATGCTGATATTTTTGCTTTGCAGGAAACAAAGGCACAAAAGGATCAGATTGATTTAGATATTCCTGGTTATACACTTTATACCAATGATGCAATTAAGAAAGGTTATAGTGGAACTGCAATACTGACTAGAATGAAGCCTTTATCTGTATCTTATGGAATAGGGGTAGAGGAACATGACCAGGAAGGAAGAGTTATTACACTAGAATTTGAAGACTATTACTTTGTAACTTGTTATACGCCTAATTCTAAAAAAGAGCTTGCTAGAATAGATTATCGTATGGAATGGGAAGATGCCTTCCTTGCCTATTTAGATGCTCTCAATAAACCAGTAATCCTTTGTGGAGACCTCAATGTGGCCCATCATGAAATAGACTTAAAGAATCCTTCGTCCAATCATCATAATGCAGGATTCTCTGATCAGGAACGTAGTAAGATGACAGAACTCTTATCACACGGCTATATTGATACATTTAGATATCTTTATCCAGATAAGAAGGATGCTTATACATGGTGGAGTTATATGTTTAAATCAAGAGAAAGAAATGCAGGATGGAGAATTGACTATTTTATTGTCTCTGAATCATTGAAAGAGAGAATAAAAGAGAGTTTGATATACAGTGACATATTGGGTAGCGATCACTGCCCAATCGGATTGGAGATGGAATAAAATGAAACTAATGATCATATCAGATATTCATGGTTCTTATAATGACCTAGAAAAAGTAATGCATTACTTTGATGAAGAACAGCCAGATCGTTTAATCATCCTAGGAGATATCTTATATCATGGACCTAGAAATGACTTACCAGAAGGCTATGCACCTAAAAAGTGCATTCCTTTATTAAATAAATATAAAGATAAGATCCTTGCAGTAAGAGGTAACTGTGATGCTGAAGTAGACCAGATGGTTTTAGATTTCCCTATGAGAAGTGATTATGCATTATTAAATGTAGATGGACATGACTTCTATATTACTCATGGACATCTTTACAATAAAGACAATATGCCTTATTTAAAGAAGGGTGATGTTTTCCTTTATGGACATTATCATGTTTCTGTATTTGAAGACCATGGCTTCTATACAGTGAATCCAAACTCTATCTCTTTACCAAAACAGGGTGTAAAAAGCTTTTTAGTTTATGAAAATGAAACATTCACACTCTATAATTTAGAACATGAAGAGATTTGGTGTAAAAAAATCACAAAATAAGAATTATACAGTGCATTCTTTTTTAAAGTATGGTATTTTTATGTAAGGAGGTGGTTTTGTGGCAAAGTATAGAGATATCGCTGATGCAATTAGAGAGAAGATTAAGTCGGGAGAATATACTGCTGGCCAGAAGCTTCCTTATGAATATTTATTATGTGTCAATTATCATTGTAATAAAGAAACAATGAAGAAGGCTTTAGAGATTCTTGTAAAAGAAGGTCTTATTATCCGTCGTCGTGGGGCAGGAACATTTGTGAAGGAACTTAATGTTTCTGAACTAAATGAAACAGTGCGTACACGTAGTCTTTCTATGCGTTTTGAAGGACATGATGTTACATCAGATATTAAGGTATTTGAAGTTATACCGAGTGATGAAAAAATTGCGAAAAAATTACAGATTGATGAAGGAGACTTCGTTTATCATATTATTAGAAATAGATCAGTGGATGGAAAACCTTATTGTGTAGAGATTACTTATATTCCGCTTTATCGTTTAGTTAATCTAAAAGCAGATGTATTAAAAGATTCATTATATAAATTTGTAATCAATCAGCTTCATCTAACTGTTCAGAGCTGTCATTTAAAGATCACATCTGCTCTGTCTACAGTACAAGAACAAGTATTCTTAGGACTTGCAGAAGGGGAACCTTATATCCAGGAAGAACAGACAACCTATCTCTCAAACGGCTCTGTTTTCGAACTGACATTCAATAGACGTCACTATGCAAACTATGAATTCCAGACAGTAATTGTAGAACAATAATCAATATTTTTATATGAAGGCAGTCTTAATGGGCTGTCTTTTTTATGTAACATAATCACAAAATTTACATGAACTTAGCCAACCAACATAAAAATATTTTCAAAAAATAAAAAAATGTAACATAATACAAAAATCAAAAAATGTATTGTTACATTCAATAGAATTTAAAATATTTACGATTCAAAATCGGGTTATTAAACTTAAAAGTACCATACATTTTAAAATGTAACCGTTGACATTTTTACAAAGAGCGATTATACTGTATTTGTCGAAAAGATTTAGGGAGGAAAATTTATGGACGCTTTTGCTGATAAGCTAGGACGTGTCGGCGCATGGTGTGGTCAGAACAAGTATCTTAATGCTATTAAGAACGGGTTCCAGAACTTCATGCCAGCTACTATCTCAGGTGCCGTTGGTGTACTTTGGACAAACGTTTTAGTTAACTCATCAACTGGTTTAGGTGCTATCTGGAAACCAATCATGGCTTTAGAAGTACTTAACCCAATCTTTGCTGCTATGCAGTATGCTACAATCTCATGTATCACAATCGGTGTAACTATGTTAGTTGCTTCTGAAATCGCTGAAGCAAATGGTGAAACTGGTGCTTACCCTGCTGTTTTAGGCTTCATCTTATGGATGATGGTAACTCCTACAACATTCGCTGCTAAGGACTTAGGTGCTTCTTACATCGATGCTAAAGGTATTTCTCATGGCTTTAGTTTAGGTCAGTTCATTAATGTAACTGGTGAAGCTGCTAAACATCAAATTACAGCTGATAGCTTCAGCTACAGTGGTATTATGTCAAGCTACACTGGTGCAACTGGTTTATTCACAGGTCTTATCGTTGCAATCCTTGGTATGGAACTTTACAATATGTTCCGTAAGAATGATGCATTAAAGATCAAGATGCCTGAACAGGTTCCACCTGGAGTTGCTCGTGCATTCGAAGTATTAATCCCAACTTGCTTAACTGCAATCGTTGTTGGTGCTGTTGGATTAGTATGTCAGTTAGCTACTGGTGCTGAATTAAATGCGTTGATCTATAACGTAATTCAGAAACCATTACAGAATATCATTGGTAACAACCTTGTTGCAGTATGTATCATGTATATAATCATCATGTTATTCTGGTGCGTAGGTATCCATGGTAACAACATGGTTGCTGCTGTTAAGGAACCAATCTTCAGACCATTATTATACGCTAACACTGCTGCTTATACTGCTCATCATGATATCCCATATGTTATGAACTTAACTATGATTCAGATGTTCGCAGAATTCGGTGGTTCTGGTGTTACTATCGGTTTAGTAATCGCAATTCTTATCTTCTCTAAACGTGAAGATAACAGAACAATCGCTGGTATCTCAATCGTTCCAGGTTTATTTAACATCAACGAAACTATGACATTTGGTATCCCTCTAGTATTGAACCCAATCCTAGACATTCCATTTATCTTTGCTCCAGTTGTAACTGTTATTATTGGTTACATCTTAGTTTCTAGTGGATTCTGTCCTAAGATCGTACTTGAAGTACCTTGGACTATGCCACCAGTATTATTCGGTTTCGTTGCTACAGGTGGTAACCTAATGGGTGCTGTAGCACAGTTAGTTGTTCTTGCAGTTTCAGTAGTTGTTTACATTCCATTCTTAATTGCCTACGAAAAATTCCAGGCTAAACAAGCTGCTGAATAATTTAATTAAAATTTATTATAATAATTTCGACATTGGGAAGAGAGCATTGCCTCTCTTCTTTTTTTATTGTAATAATGGGCTAAATATTGTATAATAGAAAAGAAAGTGAGGCTTTTTTTTATGAAAGAATTCAAGGTAAAACCAAATTTAGCTGTTGGTATTTGGCTAGGCGCTTTAACTCTTGTTTGGGTTTATGATATCGTCATGTTTGTATTAAAATCATTGGATCAGCAGTCATTTATTATTGTTTCAATTTTCTTGGCTGCAATGTATCTTTATTTCTTAGGATGTCGTCCTTATGAATATATCGTCGATGGCAAAACTTTAATCTTCAAAAGAAGATTATTACCACAAAAAGAAGTAGACTTAATGTCATGTGAAGTCATTTGTGATCCAGTATCAAGAATGGCTGATTTAGTCACTAGACCTCATGCTATTGAATTATATACAGATTTAAAGAAGAGATATAGTACATTCCCAAAAGATAGATATGAATTTGTAGACGCAATTTGCGAATCTAATAAACGTATCCACTGTACAGTAGCGGATTATACTGACCAGCATCGTAAGATTGAAAAGAAAGAAAGACGCGAAAACAGAAGACGAAGAAAAATCAATAAGAGAAGCTAAAAGAAAAAAGAATGCGATATGCATTCTTTTTTTATATGGCCATCTTATATGAGTTTGCGCCAAAGCGTCTGATATACTCTTCATGAGAGCCTGTTCTATTTAATTTAATTATAAGTGAACTTACTAGGTTCATGACTGATTGATCGTCTGCATAAACACTATCACCCCAGATACCTTCAAAAATCTTGGTTGAAGTATAAGGTTGATAGGGATGTGACATCAACATTTTTAATAGTTTAAATTCATTTTTAGTTAGAGTGACTGAATGATCATTTAATAAAACGGTCTTGGCAGTATCATCTAATATAATATCTTTAAAACGGTAGATCTTTCTAGGTCTTAAAACACCCATTTTATAGACATCTTGAATCTTTCTTAATAAAGATGTTAATGAGAAGGGTACTACAATATAATCATCAGCACCGGCATCTAATAAATCTTCTAAGTAAGCTTCATTTAACATATCACTTAGAACTATAGTTATAGCTTGTGAGTTACGTCTATTGTTTACTAGGAACTTATTCGTATTAATACCGGGGAATACATCTTCTAGAATAATGCAATCATAATTGTTGTTTGTATAAAGAGAATTAAATTTATCCAATGTCTTTGCTTGATAACAAGTGAAATGATCCTGGTCGAGATAATTCTTAATGCGATTATTACGTTCGCTATCATGATCTATGATCAATGTTTTCTGTTTTCCAAACATATTTTTCACCTCGCCACAATTATAGTCTTATTATCATCAAATAACAAGTTAAGCAATATTTTTTAAAAAGTGAAAAAAAGTGAATTAGAGTGGTTAAAAGCCTACATTTTGTGATACTATGTGGTTGCAATAAGAAGTGAATGATAAAAATTATTGCACAGTGATAAAAAAGTATTGACACGAATATTTTTTATTGCTACAATCATACCCATAAAAAGGAGATGTAATCGTATGGAAATGAACAAACTTTTAGATGAATACGGTCGTTATACATTTAACGACGAAACTATGAAGGAACGCATTCCTAAATCTATTTATAAAGCTTTCCATGAAGCTCTAGATAAGGGAGAACCTCTTTCAAAAGAAGTTGCAACAGTAATTGCAAATGCAATGAAAATCTGGGCTGTTGAAAATGGTGCTACACATTTCACTCACTGGTTTATGCCAATGACTGGTTTAACTGCAGAAAAGCATGATGCTTTCTTAGAACCAGATGGAAATGGTGGAGCAGTTCTTGAATTTAGTGGTAAGACATTGAGAAAAGGTGAACCTGATGCCTCTTCTTTCCCATCTGGTGGTATTCGTGCTACTTTCGAAGCACGTGGTTATACTGCATGGGATTGTACTTCTCCAGCCTTTGTAAAAGACGGTAGCTTATATATTCCTACATTATTCTGTTCTTATACTGGTGAAGCACTTGATAAAAAGACTCCATTATTACGTGCTAGTGATGCTTTAAGTGCATCAGCTTCTAACTTATTAACTAAGATTGGTTTAGAAGGTGTTGATAAAGTGACTGCTTCAGTTGGTGCTGAACAGGAATATTTCTTAGTATTAGATGAATACTGGCAGAAGAGAATTGACTTAAAGTTAACTGGTCGTACTCTTTATGGCGCTCCTGCTCCTAAGGGTCAGGAACTAGAAGATCACTACTTTGGTTCTATTAAACGTAAAGTAGGTGCCTTCATGAAGGATCTTGATAACGAATTATGGAAATATGGTATTCCTTCAAAGACTAAGCATAACGAAGTTGCTCCTGCACAGCATGAAGTAGCATGTGTATATACAGTAGCTAACGTAACAGCTGATAACAACGCATTAGTTATGCAGTTATCTCAGGATATTGCTAAGAAACATGGTTTAAGATGTTTATTACATGAAAAACCATTTGAAGGTGTTAACGGCTCTGGTAAGCATAACAACTGGTCATTAATGACTAATACAGGTATTAACTTATTTAATCCTGGACCTGATCCAATCAACAATAAGCCTTTCTTAGCTACTCTTGCATGTGCTCTCAAGGGTGTTGATGAATATGCTGAATTATTAAGATTATCTGCTGCATGTGCTGGTAATGACCACAGATTAGGTGCTAACGAAGCTCCACCTGCAATTGTTTCAGCATTCGTTGGTGATGACTTAAATAAAGTTATTAAAGCTATCGTTGATGGTGAAGAATTGAATAAGACTACTGGTGAAAGATTTAGTACTGGTGTATCAGTTATCCCAGATTTCTCTAAAGACTCAACAGACAGAAACAGAACATCTCCTTTTGCCTTCACAGGTAATAAATTTGAATTCCGTATGGTTGGTTCATCTCAGTCAGTTGCATCAGTTAACACTATGTTAAATGCTATCATGGCTGAAGAATATGATCAGATGGCTGCTAAATTAGATGCAGGTGAATCATTAGATGATATCATTAGAGAATTTTTCAAAGATCATGAAAGAATCATTTTCAATGGTGATGGTTATTCAGATGAATGGAAAGAAGAAGCTGCAAGACGTGGATTACCTAACCACGCAAACTCAGTAGATGCATGTTCTTGCTTAAAGAAACCTGCAATCCGTGAAATGTTTGTAAAACATGGTGTATACACTGAAGCTGAAATTGATTCACGTTATGACATCCAGTTAGACAACTATGCTAAGACAATCCGCGTTGAAGCTTTAACTGCTTTATCAATGGCTAAGACTGAATTATATCCAGCATATGTAAAAGCATGTGGTACTTTAGCTAATGATGCTAAAGAAGTAGCTAAGGCTGGTGTAGACAATACATTCATGGTTGAAGACTTAAAGGTATTAACTTCTTTACTTTCAACTATGCGTGAACAGATGATTACATTAGAAGATGCTATTAATAAAGCTGATGCAACTGATACTTCTACATTAGATAATGCGACTGCATGGAGGGATTTAGTTATCCCTGCTATGGATGCATTACGTGCAACTGCTGATAGCTTAGAAACTAAAGTAAGTGCCGAGCAGTATCCAATTCCAAACTACATTGATTTATTATTCGGTATTTAATCGAAACGGTCTATGATGACCGTTTTTTTTATTGGTAAATAATGGTATAATGTGATGTATGAAATAGAGGTGATATAAATGGAATTTAGAGAATACAAGGACACAGATCTTCATGCAGTTATGGATTTATTTTATGTCACTGTCCATGAAGTCAATAAGAATGATTATACAGAAGACCAATTAGAAGCCATTGCACCAAAAGAAGCCAATGAATATCATTGGGAAAAATCTTTAGAAAAGAATCATACTATCGTAGTAGAACAAGATGAGAAATTAATTGCATTTGGTAATATTGGTAAAACAGGTTATTTAGATCGTTTATATGTTCATCCTGATTATTTAAGAAAAGGGATTGCATCAAAACTTGTAGAAGATTTAGAAGCCTATGCAAAAAAACATGATTGTCATGTCATTAATGTGACTTCATCTATTACATCTAAACCATTCTTTGAATCTAAAGGTTATACAGTTATTGAAGAACAAATCAATGAAAGACGTGGAGAAAGACTTCTAAGATACTTAATGGAAAAGAAAATCTAAAATACTTTTTTAAAAAAGGTGCAAGATAAGCGAGAAAATGTAAAAACATTTTCTCTTTTTTTCTAGAATTGAAAAGAATCCTATTTTTTGAAATCTTCCGTTATAATGGTGTCAGAAAAGAAAAGGAGACACACAAAATGTTAGACAACAAATTAAAAGCTTTTCCAAAAGATTTCTTATGGGGCGCTTCTACTTCAGCTTATCAGGTAGAAGGTGCAAACTTATCAGATGGTAAAGGACCATCATGTCAGGATGTTAAAGAATTACCAGCAGGAACTGCATCTTTAGATGTATGTGCAGATCATTATCATCGTTATAAAGAAGATATCAAGTTAATGGCTGAAATGGGATTCAAGACATACCGTTTCTCAATCGCTTGGACTAGACTTATTCCTAATGGAACTGGTGAAATCAACCAGGCAGGTATCGATCATTACAATGATGTGATCAATACATGTTTAGAATATAATATCGAACCATTAGTCACTATGTTCCACTTCGATATGCCTGATGCATTAGACAAGAGAGGTTCTTGGTCTAATCCTGAATCAGTAGATTGGTTCGTTAATTTTGCTAAAGTTATGTTTGAAAACTTCGGTGATAGAGTTAAATATTGGTTAACTATCAACGAACAGAACATGCTTACTTTAGTTGGTCCACTTATTGGTACATTAAGAATTCCTGAAGGTACTACAAATGTATTAAAAGAAGTATATCAGCAGAACCACCATATGTTAGTTGCTCAGGCTAAAGCTATGGTTTTATGTCATGAAATGCTTCCAAATGCAAAGATTGGTCCAGCTCCAAACATTTCTTATGTATATCCAGCATCTTGTAAGCCAGAAGATATTTTAGCAGCTCAGGAATTCAACGCAATCAGAAACTGGTTATATTTAGATATGGCTGTTTATGGAAAATACAATAACTTAGTATGGACTTACTTAGAAGAAAATGATGCAACACCAACATTTGCTGAAGGTGATGAAGAAGCAATGAAGAATGCACATCCAGACTTCATTGGTTTCAACTACTATTCAACTGCAACTGTACAGAAAGCAGCAGCTGATGAAGAATTAGATCCGGGTGCAGACCAGCAGTCAGCTCGTGGTGAAGCAGGTTACTATAAGGGATATGAAAATCCAAACCTTAAGAAGACTGAATTCGGTTGGGAAATTGACCCTGATGGTTTCTTAGCAACTATGAGAGAAATGTATTCTCGTTATCATTTACCAATGATCGTTACTGAAAATGGTTTAGGTGCTTACGATACATTAGAAGATGGTCGTGTTCATGATAACTACAGAATTGCATACTTAAGAGCACATATTGAACAGTTACATAAGGCTGTTACTGAAAACATCGAAATGATGGGTTACTGCCCTTGGTCAGCAATCGACTTAGTATCAACTCATGAAGGTATCAGAAAGAGATATGGTTTCATCTATGTAGATACTACAGATGAAAAAGTAGGAACTCTTGATCGTTATAAGAAAGATTCATTCTACTGGTATAAGAAAGTCATCGCTACTAATGGCGAAGACTTATCAGACGACTTCGATGTTGAATAATAAATGAACATCTGGACTTTTCCGGATGTTTTTTTTAGTGTATGATAGGATGGAAAGGAGATTAATATGAACGCTATTATTTTATCGCTAATAAGCTGGTTTGTATTCCTAATTAATCCTCCTATAGGTTTAGGAAGTCTTGTTATATTAATAGAAACAGGCCTTTATGGCTTGATGGAATATCGTATTAAAAAAGCTGATGATTCAGAAAAAGATACGCTTTATAATGCTTACTTTATTCTTTCAGTGATGCTAGTTGTTGTGACTTCAGTTATCATGCTTTTCCTCTATCAATTAGATGGGGACAGTACTGTCACTCTTATCAATAAAAGAGGGGAATTAATGAATACAGTACTCTATATGATCGGTTTGATGGTTAATGTTTTATCTATTAAGACTGTTTATGATGAAAGAAATAAATGGTTACATCGTTATGGTGGAAGAGAACTGTATGATTACTTTGATCCTGAGGGAATGACATTCACTATGCCACGTTCTTTCTATATATGTATGGGTGCTTCTATTGTGAGTGGTTTATTGTGTCCTTACTTAGGGACTATTGGTTTCTGGACACTACTCTATATTCCAATCATTATGTTCTCACGTATGAATCTCAAGATATATAAGAATATGTATATTAAGTTATCTCATAATAGAGGAACAGAGAATGAATATGAAAGACTTAAGCATGTTGTGCCAGGAGGTATCTACACACACTATTGTTTATGGTTTACTTATATGATTGCCTTTATGGTGATAGGGATTAAATTCTTATGTTATTCACAGAAGATATTTGTATTATCTTTCTTGCCGACATTAAAAGATATTTATGCATTCTATCCATTTATTGTGTCAATCATTGGTGATTTTATCTGCGCATTTATACTTATCTACAACTTAAAACAAAGAAATTAGGACTAGGGTTGCTCCTAGTCCTTTTAAGCGTTCATCTCTTCTGAAAGTTCTTCCCATTCTATCATGAGTTCTTCTAATTGATTGTTTAAGCCTTCTAGTTCAGCAGTGATTTCATTATACTTCTGGTAATCATTCATCACTTCATCGCTATGGAGTTCTTCTTCCTTCGCACTGATCTTCTCTTCAAAGTCAGAAATATCATTTTCTATCTTCTTTAATCTATTCTTCTTTTTCTTATCAATAGTATTTTGAACCTTTACCGCTGTTTCTTTCACAACTTCTTCTACTTTACGATGTTCAAGGTAATAAGCATAGTTACCAGCAAATATTTCATCACCATGAGGATTCATTTCCACAATCTTAGTAGCGAGCTTATTAATAAAATAACGGTCATGAGAAATAAAAAGAATAGTACCAGGGAAATCTAATAATGCATCTTCTAGTACTTCCTTAGACTGAATATCTAAATGGTTTGTTGGTTCATCGAGAATCAAGAAGTTAGCTTTATTAAGTAATAACTTGATTAAGACAATACGTCCTTTTTCACCACCGGATAAAACATCAATTGTTTTAAATACATCTTCACCTTTGAATAAGAATGCAGCACAGATATTTCTAATCTCTGTATTATTCATATCAGGATAAGCATCATGTATTTCATCAAAGATTGTCTTTTCAGGAGATAAAGAAGTCTGTTCCTGATCATAATAACCAATCATTACCTTAGAGCCTAAACGAATACGTCCATGTACAGGTAAATAATCTTTAAGAATCAAATGGAACATTGTTGTTTTACCTACACCATTAGGACCAAGTAAAGCAACTCTTTCACCTTTCTTAACTTCAAAAGATACCGAATCGAACAATGGCTTATCAAAAGCCATAGCGACATCGTCTACTTTTAAAACATCATAACCACTTTCAACTTCAGGGACAAATGCAAAACGGATACTAGAAGGAAGACTCTTCGGTCTTTCAACCTTCTCCATACGTTCAAGTGCTTTCTCTTTAGACTCAGCACGTTTTATCTGTTTTTCACGGTTATAAGATTTTAAACGGTCAATAGACTCCTGCATACGTTTAATATCTTTCTGGTTATTTAAATAATGTTTTAATTCTACATCACGATCATGCTTCTTGATTTCAGCATATTTAGAGTAGTTACATTTATAAATCTTACTTTTACCATTCTCTATTTCCATAATAGAAGTAGACACCTGATCAATAAAATAACGGTCATGAGATACCACAATTACAGCTTTATTATATTGTTTTAAATAGTTTTCCAACCATTCAATAGAATTTACATCAAGATGGTTAGTCGGTTCATCAAGTAATAATAAATCAGGAGAACGTAATAACAACTGACCTAACGCAATTCTTGTCTTCTGTCCACCAGATAAAATACCAATTGGTTTATACCACATATCCTCATCAAAACCTAAACCATTCAAAACACCTTTGACTTGTGACTCCATGGCATAACCGCCTTCATCCTGGAATTTAGATAATAAAGAATCATATTGATTCATAATTGTATCTAAATCATTTGTCACAGCCATTTCCTGTTCCAATTCACGAATACGTTTCTCTATTTTCTTTAAATCTTCAAAAGGTTCTTCCAATGTTTCATAAATACTCTTATTAAGATCAAACTTATGTTCCTGATTCAATGTACCAATACGAATATTCTTCGCAATAGTCATCATACCATCATCATAAGCCTCTTCATTTAAAAGAATTCTAAGCAATGTACTCTTACCAGCACCATTAACACCTATGATGGCAAGCTTATCATGCTCTTCTATATGGAATGTTATATTTTTTAGGACTTCTTTTCCTGAATAAGATTTAGTAAGTCCTGAACAAGATAATATCATTTTTTCATCACCCAATGTATTGTACCAATTTAACGAAATAAATACAAATTATCTTTGTTTTTTATATTGCACATAGAATAGTATATGTGTATAATTGTATACAATGATAAACAAGGGGGAGAAGATTATATGAATCTAGCGTATAAAATCTTGAATGCACATCTTAAAGAAGGAGAATTAGTTCCAGGAACATCTATTTGTATCGGAATTGACCAGACTTTAACACAGGATTCCACAGGTACAATGGCTTATCTTCAGTTAGAAGCAATGAATGTAGGTCATGTTGCAGTAGAAAAAGCCGTGGCTTATATTGACCACAACATGCTTCAGACTGGTTTTGAAAACATGGATGACCATGAATTTATTAAATCTGTTGCAAGAAAACATGGTATCACATTCTCTAAACCAGGAAATGGTGTCTGTCATCAGTTACAGCTTGAAAATTTTTCACATCCAGGTAAGACGCTTATTGGTTCAGATTCTCATACACCAACATGTGGTGCGATGGGTATGATTGCGATTGGTGCAGGAGGACTTGATGTAGCCGTTGCCATGGCAACAGGTAAGTACTATGTTCAGTGTCCATCAGTTTTACAGGTTAAACTAACAGGACGTAAAGCACCTTGGGTATCTGCAAAAGATGTTATCTTAAAAATTCTACAGGAATTATCTGTAAAAGGTGGGGTTAATAAGATTGTTGAATATACAGGTGAAGGTTTAAGTGATCTTTCATTAACTGACCGTGCTACTATCTGTAACATGGGTGCAGAGCTAGGTGCGACTACTTCAGTATTCCCAACCGATGAAAATGCTTTAGCTTACTTAAAGCAGCAGGGTAGAGAAGATGAATATGTTGAAATGAAAGCTGATGATGATGCAACATATGATGAAACTATTGAAATCGATATGTCTACATTAGTTCCTATGGTTGCTCAGCCTCATTCACCAGATAATGTAGTAGATGTAAAAGAATTAGAAGGAATGAAGATCAATCAGGTAGTCATTGGTTCTTGTACAAACTCATCTTTACCAGATATGATGCGTGCAGCAAAGATCTTAAAAGGTCGTAAAGTGGCTGAAGATGTTTCTTTAGTTATCGCGCCAGGTTCATCTTCTATTCTTTCTATGCTGGCACAAAATGGTGCTCTTGCAGATATGATTCATGCAGGTGCAAGAATTCTTGAATGTGGATGTGGTCCTTGTATCGGTATGGGACAGGCTCCATTATCAAAAGGTGTTTCTTTAAGAACAATCAACCGTAACTTTAAAGGACGTTCTGGTACAAATGATGCAAGTGTATATCTTGTATCTCCAGAAGTTGCTGCATTATCTGCAGTCAAAGGTTATTTATCACAGGAATTTGAAGATGATATGGTATTAGAAGAAGTACCAGATACACCATTTGTGAAGAATCCTAACTTCTTTATTAGTGAATATATCCCTGATAATGAAATCTATATGGGACCTAATATCAAACCAGTTCCTAGAGGAGATAAGTTAACAGATACAGTAAGCGGTAAAGTTGTATTAAAAGTAGGAGACAATATCTCTACAGACCATATCGTACCTTCTGATTCTAAATTACTTCCATTCCGTTCAAATGTCCCTCATTTAGCTAAGTTCTCATTCTCTAAGGTAGATCCTGAATTCTATAATAGAGCTGTTAAAAATAATGGTGGTTTCATTGTAGGAGGAGATAACTATGGACAGGGTTCATCAAGAGAACATGCTGCATTAGTACCTAACTACTTAAAGATCAAAGCTATCTTCGCAATTTCATTTGCGAGAATTCATCGTTCTAACTTAATCAACAATGGTATTCTTCCACTTGTTATTGATGCGAAAGATTACGATTTCTTCAATGATCAGGATGATTACGAATTAAGTGATTTATTAACATCTGTAGAAGAAGGTAAGGATATTGTAGTGACTAATAAGAATACAAATGAAACTATTACAGCACATCTATCATTATCAGCACGTGAAAAAGTCATGATTCAGTATGGTGGATTATTAAATGCAATTAAAGAACTAGGAGGAGATTTCTAATGAAAGCAGTACTTATTCCAGGTGATGGGATTGGACCAGAGATTTCAGCAAGTGTTGAATCTATCACAAAAGCAATGAACCTAGATATTGAATGGGTTAAATATAGAGCAGGTGCAGAATATGCAAAAGAAACAGGTGAAGTATGGGAACCTGGTCTTGTAGACGCAATTGAAGAATATAAATGGGCATTAAAAGGTCCTACAGCCACTCCAATTGGAACAGGTTTTAGAAGTGTGAATGTCGCATTAAGACAGAGATTCTCTACTTATGCCAATGTACGTCCTTTACGTAACTTCAAGGGTATTGATTCTAAATATGAAAATATTGATTTAGTCATCATTAGAGAAAATACTGAGGATTTATATAAAGGTATTGAATATATGCTCACTGATGATATTGCGAATGGTGTTAAGTTAATCACGAGAGAAGCTTCTACACGTATTTGTCGTTATGCATTTGAATATGCACGCACAAATAACAGAAAAAAAGTGACAGCCATTCATAAAGCCAATATAATGAAGTATACAGATGGTCTTTTCCTTGATTGTTATAGAGAAGTGGCAAAAGACTATCCAGAAATAGAAACACAGGAAGTTATTATTGATAATATGTGTATGCAGCTTGTACAGCGTCCAGAAACATTTGATGTCCTTGTTGCACCAAACTTATATGGGGATATTGTTTCTGACTTATGTGCAGGTCTTGTAGGTGGTCTTGGTATTGCACCATCAGGTAATATTGGTGACGACTACCGTATTTATGAAGCTGTTCATGGCAGTGCACCTGATATTGCAGGTAAAGGTATTGCGAACCCAAGTTCTTTAATTCTTGCATTCGCAATGATGCTTGAAGCATTAAATAAACAGAAAGAAGCACAATCTTTAAGAGAAGCCTTAGCAGCAGTCATAGAAGAAGGTAAGTTTACAACACCTGATATTGGTGGACAGGCAACTACAAAAGAGTTTACAGACGCAATTATCGATAAATTATAAGAGGAGGAAAAAGAAATGCCATCTCATAGCATTTTTGAATCAACTTCCCATGGATCATTGGGCTCTAAAATATTTATCTTATTACGTGATCGTATTCTTAATGAAAGTTATAAATGTGGTGATAAATTAAATGAATTAACACTTGCGAAAGAGTTGAAGATTTCTCGTACACCTATTAGAGAAGCATTAAAACAGCTAGAATTAGAAGGTTTAGTAGAAAGTATTCCTAATAAAGGTGTTTATGTCAAAGGTTTTTCACCTCGTGATATTGATGATATGTTTGAAATACGTCTTTCTCTAGAAGGATTAGCTGTTTCATTCGCAATTGATCGTATGGATGAAGTGCATCTTGCTAAAATTAAAGAAGTATTTGAATTGCTAGAATTCTATACTACAAAGGGTGACTTTGATAAAGTGAATGATTTTAATATTCTATTCCATGAATCTATTTATCAGGCAACACAGTCTACCTATTTTGAACAGATTCTTAAGGATATTCATTACTATGTCTCTGTGACATCAAGACATTCTATTGCGCGTCCGGAACGTTTAGAATCATCACTTGCAGAACATCGTGCTATTCTAGAAGCCATCATTGATGGAGACAAAGATGAAGCAACAGAACGTATTCAAAGACATATTCGTAAAACACAGATGCTTGTAAGAAAGTATTATGCAACAAAAAAGTAGGGCAACCTACTTTTTTTGATGTAGAATGATATCAGGAGGGTACTTATGTTTACACCAAAACATTTGATTAAAAAAGAAAAGAATGATTATCGCTTGATTGCGATATCAGATATACATGGTCATTTAGACCGCTTTAAAGAATTACTAAGAAAAGTGAATTATGATCCTGTAGAGGATTATTTGGTGATTATTGGTGACTTTGTAGAAAAAGGAGATCAGGTATTAGAAACAATACACTTTATTATGAATCTTTCACGTTTTCCCAAGTGTTATGTTTTGATGGGAAATTGTGAATGGGCGATGAATGCATTACTTACTATTCCAGAAATTGCAGGTGAAATTCCTAAGTATTTAAAGAGAAATAGTAAGAACGGTATTATTAGAGATATATATAATCATGAACATTTTAATGATGGACATGAAACACCTTTAGGTATGCAAAAAATCATGGCTGAAAAGCTAAAACAAGAATTAAAGTTCATGTCCCATTTACCTACTACATTATTATTTAATGATTATTTATTTGTCCATGCTGGTGTAGAACCAAGAGATAATTATAAGGAATGTGGTCTCTCTTCCTATCTCGAACTCCAACATTTTTATGAATTAGGACATTCATTAAAGTATACAGTTGTAGTAGGACATCTTCCTACATCCAATTATTTCCCTCGTTCTATTCATAATGACATTATTATAGATGAAGAAAAGAAGATCATCTGTATTGATGGAGGAACAGGTGTGAAACCTATCTCACAATTAAATGCGCTTATTATTCATAGTTATAAGGGGGAAATAACATACCAAACAGAATGTGTACAACCATTTCCTGTAGGTGTATTAAATAAAGACCTTTATGGTAATGGTGAAGTAGACCACAAGATAGCCTTTCCTGATTATGAAGTAAAGATCATGAAAAAAGGAAAAGAGTTTAGTCAATGTTATAGAGTGAGTGATCATGTAATGATCTCTATTAAGAATGAATTCTTATATGAAAGAAATCATCATCTCTATTGTTTAGATGATTATACAGATCATTGGTTTATAGGTGAAAAAGGAACAGAAGTCAAGATTGCAGGTGTTTATGGACATTATGTCTATGTTATCTGTGGTGCACAGGTAGGGTGGGTCAATGAAGAAGACATCAATTATTAAAATACTATGTGTGATAGCTGTGTTATTAAGCATCATCACTTATCAGACGTTCTTTTCTTATAAGAAACTTGATTCTCATATTGTATTAGTCAAAGAGAATACGTCATTTTTACATCAAACACTTACCATCGGACAACCTTTAGTTGTAGAAGGACAAAGAGGCTCTCAATATTATGTCTATTTATATGTGAATGGAAAGAAGAAGGAAGGCTATATATCAAGTAAAAAGGTACAACCTTATACATTTGATGAATCTTTTGAAAAAGAACTTATATCATTTCCTGATAGCTACAAACAACCGTTACGCTTCTTACATGCACTTTATCCAGAATGGCGGTATGTGCCTCTTAATACTTCTTTAGACTTTAATCAAACGGCTTCTATCTTCCAAAGTAAGTCTTTGATAGATACAAATGATTCTTCAATGATCACTTCTCCTGATATTATAGAAGGACAGACATGGTGTCGTGTTTCTTTGAATGCAGCTCGTTATTTCTTAGATCCACGCAATGCTTTGGGTGCTTATCATGCGCTGATGTTCGAGAAGCTCACTTATAATCCTTCTGAAACATTACAGGAAGGAAAAAGAATGTTGGCAGGAACTGAAATGTCAGGTATAGAATCGCAGTCTAAAAAAGACTGGGCCGAACTCTATCGTCACAGTGCAGAAGTAAATAACATCTCTATGTCATTACTCATTACCCGTGCGATTCAGGAACAGACAGGTGGAGGACTAGGACTTCGTGGAGGACATGCAAGAAATAATCCGCAAGGACCTCTTTTCTATAATATATATAATATCGGAGCCAACAGAAGTGATCAGGATGGAATAGACTTTGCGGCATCAAGAAACTGGGATACAAGAGAAAAAGCGATTCTCTATGGTTCTAAGTATCTAATGAATAACTATATCACAAAAGGACAGGATTCACTTTATCTGCAGAAATTTGATGTCCACAACAATAATCCAGGTCATCATTATTATATGTCCAATATCCGTGCACCTTATAGTGAAGCAAAGAATATGTTAAGAGGGTACAAGTCTAATAATATGGATCATGTGAAACGTATACTAGAAATACCACTTTATACTCATATGCCTGTTTATAATGCTTATCCTATTTCTACTGATATCAAATATGCAGGAACTATTATGAAGAACCCTCATTGTGAATATCAAATAGTGAATACATATAAGAACCTTATAGAAAATGTAGATTATATCTCTATAGAACACAAAACCTATACACATATTGTAGGTTTGAATAATTACTATGGTTCATGTGATATTCCAAAATAATATTTTCATAAATAAATCCTTTCGTTTGTCATAGGCGGAAACCCACTGCCAATAGGTGGGAGGAGCCTCGTAAATCGTATCTATTATTCCTGACTTTCAATATATTTTTGTATAGTTGCTGATG
>NZ_JBHSEB010000048.1:0-28736 GCF_042651925.1 Catenibacterium sp. GCM10023432
ATAATCACGGTAGTCAAATACACCAAGTTCATTTCTTATGACTTCCTTCATTCTATCTGTTTCCAATACATATAAAACTCCATTTTTAATAATTACATATTTACATAGTTTACACATAAAAAATATCCTCCTGGTTATTACACCTAGAGGATATCTTTATTTCTAATCAATTTTAAGTACTTTTTTATTTAATGTCCTTGACACGGGGTCCACATTAAAAATGAGAGGGTTTTTATTATTTGTGATATACAAATGTTCTAATGATTGATTGTAGTTCCTGTTTAGATTCCTTCATATCTCCATTAAGCCATCCCATCATAATATAGTGAAGTGGTGTTAAGAAAGAAATCATGAAATATTTAAAGTATTTCTCAATAAATGGATTATTAAATACATGAAGAGAGATTTCATCTAGAAAACGCTGCTTCTCCTGTGATAAAAAATCCTGATAGTACCACTTCTCTAATGTAATGAAGATAGTTGCATGCGCTTCATAGACATCAATTACTTTCATGATAAAATCATCAGACTCTATATACTGCTTGTCTTCTATTTTATCTAGATAAGTATACTTAAATAGATTAAAATAGATTTCTTTTAATACATCATCTTTGGAATGATAATAAAGATAAAATGATTGTCTAGAAAGACAGGCATTTTGACATATCTTTCCTACTGTGAGATCTTCATAATCACTCTCCTTCAATAATTCCACAGTGCTTTCATAAAGTTTCTTCTTCGCTTCTTTTTTCATATTGTAATCCGCCTTTAATTCAATTTTACCTTATTTAGAAGCAATAAAAAAGCATCAACTCTTTTGAAGTTGAAACTTTTCACTCTATATGTCATATTTTACATTTATTTGTTTTGAAAAGCTCTGTTATCTATCTCTATCACATTCCAAAATAAAGCATATCCATCTTTGCCGCCACTATTAGCCCAGGCACTTTCCTTATGGATTTCACCACGAGGACTCCAGTCATAATCATCTTCTTCACATGATTCTATATCAATATTCATAGAATCAAATGTCTTAGAAGCACTCTCATACAATGCCTTCACTGCTTCAACGTGTGTTTGAAATAGTCCTTCTACTTCAATGTTTTCTCCATTTTCCATGTCACCATAAATGACTGCATACATAGTAACACCTTCTTTCTTTTCTTATTATAATCTTATTTCTATGAAGTGTTAAATGATAAGAAAAATAATTTCTTATAAACATAATATTACCGTACTTATTTACAGAAAATTATGATAGAATGCATGTATATTATAACTAGGAGAAGAATATGAAAATAACAGATTTGATGAGTAAAGAAGCCATCAAGATTCATGGTCATGCCTCTAGCAAGATGGATGCAATTGATCAAATGGTGTCTTTAATGAATAAACAGGGCAATGTCTCTGATAAAGAAGCATATAAAGAAGCAGTTATAGAAAGAGAAAATCTTTCTACTACAGGTATGGTGGATGGTATTGCGATTCCTCATGCAAGAACAACTGCGATTACTCAAGCAGGTATTGCCGCAATGACACTACCTGAGGGTGTAGATTATCAATCTATGGATGGTCAGCCTACAACTCTTATTTTCTTGATTGGGGCACCAGATAATGGCGATAATGTACATTTACAGGTATTAAGTGAACTCTCTACATTACTAATGGATCATGATTTTTGTGAAGATTTAAAGAATGCGGGAACGCCTGAAGAATTCTTATCTATTATTGATTTAGCACAAAGTGCTAAACATGAAACAGAAGAAGTCAAACACCCTGAAGTCTTAGCAGTCACTGCCTGTCCAACAGGAATTGCTCATACATATATGGCTGCAGAAGCATTGGAAAAAAAGGCTAAGGAAATGGGTGTATCTATTAAGGTAGAAACACAAGGTTCAGTAGGGGTTAAGAATGAACTCACACAAGAAGATATAGAATACGCAAAGGGTGTTATTATTGCGGCTGATAAGAATATCTCTTTAAATCGTTTTAATGGTTTACCACTCTATAGCTGTCCTGTGGCAAGAGGGATTGATGAGCCAGAAAAGCTTATTCAGATTATCTTAGATCAACAAGCACCTATCTATAAAGGTGAAGAAGTAAAGGTAGAGAATAACCAAGAAAAGGGATGGCATATTCCTTATAAACATTTAATGAATGGTTTTTCTCATGCTTTACCTATTCTAGTTGCAGCAGGATTTATGAGTGTACTTGCAACTAAACTTACATTTAATACACAATTTGCGAATATACTGAATGTCTTTGGGAACATTCTTTACTTACTTGTATTACCCGTATTATCAGGCTATATTGCGATGAGTATTGCTGATCGTCCAGCTTTAGGACCTGGACTTGCATGTGGTTATATTGCCTATAGTGGTTTTACTTTAGCCTGGTTAAATAACCCTTATACTACTTTAAGTACATCAGGCTTCTTAGGGGCTATAGTAGGGGGCTTTATTGCAGGATATCTCGTACTTGCGATTGAGAAACTCTGTACTAAGATTCCAGATATGTTTGATGGTATTAAACCAGTCTTACTATATCCAGTATTAGGCGTATTATCATCAGGTATTGTGATGACAGTACTTAATACATATCTAGTGATTGCTCATTCATTTATTATGGAACGTGTGAATAACCTACCACTTATTTCATTAGTTATTATTGGGGCATCACTTGGTGCGATGATGTCTATTGATATGGGTGGTCCTGTTAATAAGTTTGCTTATTTATTTGCGAATGCTTTAGTTTTCACTAGAGCGAATAATGCGGCTATTATCATGGCTTCTGTTATGGGTGCTGGTATGATTCCACCTCTTGCGATTGGCTTTTCTACACTTGTATTTAAAGAAAAGTGGACTAAAGAAGAAAGAGGTACTACTTTAAAAAACATTATTATGGGCTTATCATTTGTATCGGAAGGGGCTATACCTTTTATGCAGAAAGATCAAAAACATGTCTTACCTGCATGTATCCTAGGTTCACTTATTACTGGTGCATTATCTGCTTACTTTAAGTGTGGAGTGATGGCACCTCATGGTGGTATCTGGATTATCTATTTGATGTCTAATCCACTCAAGTATGTCTTAGCACTTCTAGCTGGTGCAATTGTATCAGGTCTTATTATTACATTTACACACAAGTCTGAGTCATAACTCAGGCTTTTTTTATGCATAAAAAAAAGAGGAACCTCGGCGCCTCCCCCGATTGCAGGCTTCACGAGTATCTGCAATCTAATCACAAAAGTAATATAACCTATATGGCACAGTAAGTCAATTATGAAAAAGAAAAAGCACAAAAGTTTAGATGGACACAAGAATAATTTTACATTTTACATTTCTCATGGAGGTATAAGTAAAAACTTTATATAATTAAATAAATGAGGTGATTACAATGAATAGATTATTACTATTACATGAATTACTTAATATGGTAAATAAAGACAAGTGGGCTGAAATATATAATCTAGACCATTATTTCAATATAAAACTATATGATTATAATTCTTTAGAGGATTATCAAGAAGCAATAGAAGATTAAGGTGATACTATGGGAAGAATAACAACACTATTTCAAACACTTAAAGATTTAAACAAAGATAGATGGGTGAGAAAATATAATCCTCACCAACAATTCTTTGTAGATGTTGATTGGTATGATACTGAAGAAGAATATTTAAATGCTTTGCGTGATGATTGGAAATCTGAAGCAGATCCATTTGATGAATGTGATCATTATGTTGATGTATCTAAATATGATAATTTTGAAGACTATGAAAAATCAGTTAATATATGCTTAGAACATCTTGAGTGGATTGAAGAAGTATCTAGATATGGTGACTTTGATATTGATCCACAAAACTATAAGAATGAAGATACTTATCTGGATGCTCTAACAAAGAGAATAAAAGAGAAGTATGATCCTGAAAATGAATTTTATTGTATTGATCCTCTAGATTATGATTCACCTTATGAGTATCAATATGAAATAGATGAAAGAATACATTGGCTGGAATTATATGATCCAAATCATCAATATCCTGTTGATCCAAGTGAATTTAGTGATGAAGAAGACTATGTAGAAGCTGTCAATGAGTGGAAAGACTATGTCGCAAAGCTTGATGCAGAATTAGATGAAGAAGAAGCTTTAGAGTCTGATGATATGAAAGACTATCGCCAAAAAGCGATGAAACAAATGTCTAGGAAACGACCATGCTTCACTCAGTATAGTTCATTGGATAAAGAAGTTTCTCAAGAGGGAAATGTCATTGAAGAAGATAAAAAGTTATGGGGAGATAAACATAATTTCTATAATTCATTTAGTTCTGTAGATCCTACACAGTATGATCATGAAAGTGATTATTTAGATGATTTAAGAGTGAAATGGAAGGAATACTATGATCCTTCTGATATGTATGATGTTGATCCACATGATTATGATAATGAAGGAGACTATATGGATGCTATTCAGAATTTTATAAAAATGAAAATGAGATAAGAGAATAGTCGAAGTAAAGGTGACACTATGAGAAAAAGATCATTACTATTATATGCAGTGAGAGATATGATGAGAAAAGATAAGTGGGCTGAGAGGTATAACCCTGATCAAAGATTCAATGTGAGTCAGTATGATTATGAAACTGTCGCTGAGTATCTGGATGCACTTAGAGAAGAATGGAAAGAATATGTGGATCCATTTGAAATATGTGATGGGTATGTTGATGTTTCAAAGTATAAGAATTTTGAGAAATATGAAGAAGCAGCTCAAGAGTATTTAGATCGTCTTGATTGGAAGAAAGTTGAACCGGATTATGATAAATATGATGTAAATCCATTAGATTTTGATACTAAAGAACAATATCTTGATGCATTGTATCAGAAGGTAAGAGAAGAATATGATCCCTATGATGATTTTCCAGGACTTGATCCTAGTTCATTTGATTATCCTTTTGAATATGATTTTGCGATTGATGAAAGAAGGGAGTGGAAAGAAGAACATGATCCTGAAGATAAATATGATGTAGATCCAGGTGCTTATGAGTATGAAGATGATTATGTCGAAGCTATTAAAAAGTGGAAGCGCCATATAGCAAGACTTGATGCAAAATCCCCTTCTTATACAAGTAATCGTAATAAAGCGAAGAAACAATTGTCTAGGGAACGTTAAAGTGAATCTGAGTCTAATCTGGTTGATATAGAAGAAAATCCAACTGAAGAAAGTAAACAGTCCTGGGGGGATAAACATAATTCCTTTAACACATTTAGCTCTATAGATCCTATACAGTATGATCATGAAAGTGATTATTTAGATGATTTAAGAGTAAAATGGAAAGAATACTATGATCCATCTGATATGTATGATGTTGATCCACAGGATTATGATAGGGAAGAAGACTATATGGAGGCCATTAAACAGTATATTAAATCCAAATATAGGTGAAGCTTTACTATGCTGATTTAGAATACTTCGACATGTAACTACCGCTTACATTTACGAATAACATAAAACTATTAAATATATTTACATTATTCGCAATAAAGTGTTGACAAAAAATAGTATTGGACTATTATATAGGCATACATATGAAACAGAGCGTTGAACAAGATACGATTTCTAATCCGCTTCCTATAGAGAGCATCCAGCTGGTGGAAAGGATGCAGGTAATGATTATGGGACCATCCCTTGTGAGCTGTTTTCTTGAAAATAATAGTAAAGAAAGCCGTAATTTCTGCGTTAAAGAAATAGCATTCATGGGATGTGAAGTGGTGATGTGAATCACAATCTAAGTGGTACCGCGGAAACACAGGTTTTCGTCTTAGACAGGTCATTCTAAGACGAAAGCCTTTTTTATATCTGTTTTATATGTATAAAGTAATTCTGGGGGGAATTTATTTATGAATGGTTTACTTTTACTTGGATTAGCAGCCCTTATCCTAGTAGTAGCCTATCTATGTTATGGTCGCTATTTAGTAAAAACTTGGGGTATTGATCCTAATGCAACAACACCTGCTGTTGCGAAAGAAGATGGCACAGACTTTGTACCTACTAATAAATGGTCAGTCTTTGCACATCAGTTCTCATCTATCGCTGGTGCTGGACCAGTTACTGGACCAGTTATGGCTATGGTATTTGGTTGGTTACCTGCATTCTTATGGGTAGTCATCGGTGGTGTATTCTTTGGTGCTGTACAGGACTTCGGTGCACTTTATGCTTCAGTTAAATCTGAAGGTAAGTCAATGGGTCAGATCATCGAAAAATACATTGGTAGAACTGGTAAGAAATTATTCTTCTTATTCTGCTGGGTCTTCACATTAATCGTTATTGCTGCATTCGCAGATATGGTTGCTGGAACATTCAATGGTTTCAGTGCTGAAGGAGCTAAGCTTGCACCTAATGCCAGTGCTGCTTCTATCTCTATTCTTTATGTATTTGTTGCTATGGCATTTGGTTTATTATTACGTAAGGTTAACTTAGAAGGTTGGCCAAAGGTTGTACTTGGAATTGTCTTAATCGTTGCAATGCTTGCAGTGGGTATCAAATTCCCTGTATATGCAACTAAAACTACTTGGATTTATTTAGTATTTGTTTATATTTTCTTTGCATCTGTTACACCAATGTGGTTATTAAAAGGTCCACGTGACTACTTAACTACATTCTTATTCATCGGTATGATTGCTGCTGCAGTTGTAGGTGTATTCTTAAGTAACCCAACTGTTACTGTACCAGCATTCACTGGATTTAAAACAGCTACAGGAAGTTACTTATTCCCAACATTATTTGTAACTATCGCTTGTGGTGCTGTATCTGGTTTCCATTCTCTTGTATCTTCTGAAACATCTTCTAAGATGGTTAAGAATGAAAAAGATATGCTTCAGGTTGGTTATGGTTCAATGTTATTAGAATCATTACTTGCTGTATTAGTTATCGTAATCGTTGGTTCATTACCAAACTTAAAACAGACTGGTGTCTTAGATACAGCTCTTGCTAACATGGCTTTAGCTGATACTGCCACACCTTTCACTAAGTTCTCTGCTGGTGTAACTGGTTTAGTAGCACAGCTTGGTTTACCACAGTCTTGGGGACTTTGTATCATGACTATGTTCGTTTCTGCTCTTGCATTAACTTCATTAGATGCAGTTGCTAGAATCTCACGTATGTCTTTCCAGGAATTTTTCGAAGTAGAAGAAGGAGAAACACCATCACAGTTAGTATCAGTCTTAACTAATAAATATGTCTCTACACTTATTTCACTTTTCTTTGGCTATTTATTAAGCTTAGGCGGATATGTTAACATCTGGCCATTATTCGGTTCAGCAAACCAGTTACTTGCTGCAATGGTATTAATTTCACTTGCTGTATTCTTAAAGGTTACTGGAAGAAAAGGTTTCATGTTATATGTACCAATGGCTTTAATGTTTGTTGTAACTATGACTGCATTAGTACAGGCTATTTATGGTATCTGCATGAAGTTATTCGTAACTGGTGGTTTCATGATCATGACAGATGGTCTACAATTAGTCGTTGCCGTATTATTAGTTGCTCTTGGTCTTATGATTACTTTCCATTCAACTGGTAAGTTAGTGAATTCAAAAGCTGAATAATAATTTCTGAAGTCCCTACTTGTAGGGGCTTTTTTATATGCATTTAAAATGTTAGAGAGAGTCTGAATCTCATGTAATTATATGTAATCATTTACAAAATAAATATCTTTACACATGTCATGAAATTATAATGTATTTTCATATTAAGACAATTAATACACTTAGGGAAATAACAAAAATAGAACTTTTTTTACTCATGAAAATGTGAAAAATGCCACTTTTTAAATTGTTAAATTCATAAATAACTATAATTCTATTACATATTGACAGAAATTTACAATTTGGTATTGACGAGTGAAAAAATGTTTTTTAAAATAGATTTGTGTCTAGAGAGCGGACACAGCAAACTGCCCTGAAGCATGTTCTATAACTAGTCATGTAGAATATGCTGGTTCCTAGAACCGGGGCACTTTGTTTGAATATTCAGACATGATTCTTTGGAGTCATGTCTTTTTTTCTTATTGAGAAAATAATTGTACCCCTTTTGATAAATACTATATAATACCTAAGGTTATCGAGGGAGGAAATTATGAAACACCTACAAATGAAATACAATAGTATCCAGTTCTTATATTGGATTACTAACTGTACGATTTTTGGCTATGTAGCCATCTTCTTACAATATAAGGGATTAACGAATACAGAAATAGGGATAGTGACTGCTATGGGAAGTATCATGATGCTTTTGCTTTCCGCAAATATCTCTAACTTACCAAATAAGTATGAAACACTCACACCACATAATGTTATCTTAGGAATCTATGCTATACTATTTGCATCATTTAGTGCTCTTTACTTTATGACACTACCTAAAGTAGTTGTCATGGTACTATATATCGCATTATTATTCCTAGTTACTTGTGTTGTTCCATTTTTATCACAATTCGCAATGGATTATGTAAAAATGGGTAAAGATATCAACTTCGGGCTTGCAAGAGGACTTGGGTCATTCTCTTATGCATCAAGTGCCTTTTTAATGGGATACTTAGTAGAATGGTTAGAACCATCTGTTATTTATATTGTCTTTATTATTTCAAGTATTCTATTTATCATTAATTTGTTGATTCTCCCACACTCTACTATTAAGAATGAGTCAACAGAAAAACCAGCCAATCCATTTGGCTTGATTACTAAATATAAGAAGTTCTTCTTCTTTCTATTAGGGTTTGGATTTGCGATTGCAGGTGCTACTTCTTTATCTACTTACTTAATTAATATAGTTAAGAAGCTAGGTGGGGATTCATCGTTCTATGGTATCGCCATATTCTTTATGGCAGCAAGCGAAACACCATTCATGACAATGACTTATCGCTTAAAGAAAAGATTTGGACCTGAGAAGCTTATTGTTTTTGGTCTCATTATGTATATCTTTAGAAACTTCCTAATTGCATTAGCACCTAGCCTATTTGTCTTATTAATAGGTATGGTATTCCAGGGATGTTCTTATGGATTGCTTTTTGCTACTTATACATATTATTGTAATGATGTCTTGTCTGAAGCAGATCAGATGGCAGGACAGACACTTATTACAATGATGGCTAATGGTTTTGGGTTCTGCTTAGGAAATTATTTAGGTGGTGTTTTACAGGATACATTGGGGTTAACAAGTATGCTGATCTTTGCAATGATTGTTACACTTATTGGTGCATTGATTGGCGTATGTACGTATAAATTCATGAAAGACTAGAGGAAGAGAAATCTTCCTTTTTTTAATATGACATTAATTAAATACAAAAAATGAGCGTAAAGGGTTACGTAATGGTATAAAAATGATATAATTATCACGTTATGAAAATATAACACTTTTTTATGATTATTGTATTTCTTCATTTCTTCTTAAGAAACAAAATGTTTTAAGTAATGTGATTTTTTACAGTTATGGGAGAAATAAATGTACAATAATAGTAGATACACTACAGAAGAGGGGGATAGAGTTGAACTTTTTACAGAAATTAGGTAAATCTCTGATGCTTCCGGTGACCATTATGCCACTGGCTGCATTACTAAAAGGTATTGGCTACTGGATTGACCCCTTGGGATGGGGAGTGAATAATCCGTTCGCTGCTTTTTTGATATTATCAGGTGGTGTCGTGATTGATAATCTTCCTATACTATTTGCGATTGCAGTTGCTATAGGAATGACAGATAAGAAGAATACAGCGCTTTCTCTTGCAGCTGTCATCAACTATCTGATGATTACTAAAATATTATCACCTGAAGGTATTTCACTTATATCAGGTCTTCATATAAGCAAGGTTGCACTGGCATTTCATGATACAAGTAATGCCTTTATAGGTATTATAGTAGGACTTATAGTGGCATATTGTTTTAAGAAGTTTAATCATATTGAACTGCCAGGACCTCTTTCATTTTTTAGTGGTGAGAGATTTATTCCTATTATATCAGGTCTTGTTACACTTCTTTTTGCCGGTGTATTTATCTATATATGGCCATTACTTTATGATGCATTTATTCATTTTGGAACATGGATGTCCCATTTAGGACCAATGAGTGCAGGTCTCTATGGATTCTTTAATAGACTCCTTATACCTACAGGACTGCATCATGCATTAAATTCAGTATTCTGGTTCAATGTAGCAGGCATTAATGATATAGGACGTTTCTGGGGCACAGTATCTGGAGGAATCAAAGGAATCACAGGTATGTATCAGGCAGGCTTTTTCCCTGTTATGATGTTTGGCTTACCTTGTGGGGCATTGGCTATTTATCAATCAGCTGATAAAGAAAATAGAAAGAAAATAGGTGCATTGATGTTCTCTGCAGCACTTGCTTCTTTTTTGACAGGTATTACAGAACCGTTGGAATTCTCTTTCATGTTCTTAGCACCAAGTCTCTATATCGCTCATGCTATTATGACTGGTATAATGATGTTTATTGCAGCAAGTATGCATTGGCTGGCAGGATTTAGCTTTTCTGCAGGGCTTATTGATTATATATTAAGTTTTAAGGCGCCATTTTCTTATCAGGCTATTCATTTGATTCCTTTAGGAATTATCTGTGGTGCACTCTATTATGTCGTATTTAGAAGTATGATTCTTTATTTTAATCTCATGACACCAGGAAGAATGAAAGAAGAAACAAAAGAAGTGAAGACAAGTCTCGCATTTGACTATGATGATCTCGCTATTTCTTTTGTAGAAGCACTTGGTGGTAGAAGTAATTGTTTATCTGCAGACGCATGTATTACACGTTTAAGACTCGAAGTCAAGGATACAAGTCTCATTAATAGAGATGAGATTACACGTCTAGGCTTTGATCATGTGGTGGAGGCAGGAGAACACTATGTGCAGATACTTGTTGGTACACATGCTCAGTTTATAGCAGATGCGATGAACGATATATTAATGTAAAGGGGAATATTATGAGAATAATCAAGATCTTCAATAATAATAGTGTTGCCGCTATTTCTCCAGAACTAGGTGACATTATTTTAACCGGTTCAGGTATTGGTTTTCAGAAGAAAGTAGGGGATGTCGTAGATTCTCAAAAAATTGAGAAGACTTATCTGTTTAAGGAAGATCCACATAAAAGATTAGAAAGAGAAGATAATATCTCTCCAGTCTGTTATGAAATTACCAATCAGATTGTCTCACGTGCGATTAAGAAGCTTCGTTCACGTTATTATGGAGAAATATTCCTAACAATGACTGATCATATCTCATTCGCATTAAAACGCAAGATGGAAAATATCAAACTGCCTTATGTCGTACTTGGAGATGTCAGTGTTCTTTATAAAGATGAATATGAAATTGGCTTATGGGCATTAAGCTATATTAAGAAGAAAACAGGTATTACATTGGATCTAGAAGAAGCCAACTATATAGCACTACACTTAGTGAACTTCTCAATGGACAATAATACCCATAATGCGACTAAGATACTAAGCTTTGTGACTGATATTATCGGTATTATTGAAAATAGTATGAAGGTGACTATTTCTCCTCAGTCTTTAAGCTATGCAAGACTTTCTACTCATCTCAAATACTTAGCTGAACGTATCTTCACAGGAGAGGAAATCAACCTAAAAGACACAACAGAGGATATCAGAGAACTCTTAAAAGAGAATCTAAGATTATCCATGTGCATTAACCGTATTGTGAAACATATTAAAGATAAATATAAATATGATGTATCACCGGATGAGCAGACATTCTTATGCATCCATATTAAACGTATCATGCAATAATTGATGAAAACGCTTGTAATATAAAAAATATACTGCTATACTATTCAAGTAAATGTGGATTGTTACTCTAAGCAGGCAAGACCAGATAAAGATTATGACATACATTTTTTGTCATACTTTATTTGGTCTTTATTTTTTGTAAAAATCCATGTTGAATACTCATTTTACAATTTTCAAGGAGCATAAAATGAGAAAAAATATAAAAGAAAGGAGAACATGATGAAAGGAAAGAAAGTCATTACTTATGCAGTAAGTTTTCTTGTTGCATTAGGCTGTGTATCTGCTTTTCCAATGACTGTACAGGCAGATACAGGGTATGAAGTCTATCCTAATCCTCATACAATGAGCTATTCAAATGGGGATTATGAAATGACTAGTCAGGTCAATGTTGTCTATGAAGATGGTATTGATGCTGATACAAAAGCAAGACTTAATGAAGTTCTTGCATTAAAAGGCATGAGTGCAAGTGTTTCTAGCGAAAAGAAAGCGGGAAAGACAAACATTCTTGTTGGTATTAAGAATTCTAACCAATATGTAGATCAGCATTTTGGTTCTTATTCTAATTCAGGCTTATTTGATAAGCTTGATTCATATGCTTTAAAGTCAGATAAGGGCACTATTTCTATCTTAGGAAAAGATACAGATGCTGCTTTTTATGGCCTTACAAGCTTATATCACATTTTTAAGCAGATAGAGGGGAAAACAATTAGAAACTTCTCTATCGAAGACTATGCGGATGTTGCAAGCCGTGGATTTATTGAAGGTTATTATGGTAATCCATGGTCAACAGAAGATCGTTGTAAATTGATGGAATGGGGTGGCTATTATAAGCTTAACTCATATTTCTATGCTCCTAAAGATGATCCAAAGCATAACGCTAAGTGGCGTGAACTTTATACTGATCAGGAAATTGAAACAAAGATCAAACCACTTGCTGAGGCTGGAAACAAATCTAAATGCCGTTTCGTATTTGCCTTACATCCTTATATGAATAACGCTATTCGTTATAACTCTGAAGAAAACTATCAGGCTGACTTAAAGGTTATGCAGGCTAAGTTTAAACAGGTTATTGATGCTGGTGTTCGTCAGATTGCTATTCTTGCAGACGATGCTGGCAATGTAGGTGGCGCTAATTATACAAGAACATTGACAGATATGTCTAACTGGCTTAAAGAATTACAGCCTTCCTACCCTGGCTTAAAGCTCACATTACCATTCTGTACTCAGGAATATATGGGATGGGGTCAGTCTTACTATCGTGACTTCCCTGAAAACGTACAGATTATCATGACTGGTGGACGTGTATGGGGTGAAGTAACTAATAACTTTACTTCTTCATTCACTAATACTGCAGGTCGTGGTCCTTATATGTGGATCAACTGGCCATGTACTGATAACTCTAAGAAGCATCTAATCATGGGTGGTTATACAACATTCCTTCATCCAGGTGTTGATCCTTCTAAGATACAGGGTATTGTATTAAATCCAATGCAGCAGTCTGAACCAAGTAAGGTTGCAATATTCGGTAATGCATGTTATTCATGGAATATCTGGCAGACTGAAGAAGAAGCGAATAAGTGCTATAATGCTTCATTCAAATATGTGGATCATAATGGTTATGAAGAAACAGCAGCTTCAACTGCTTTAAGAGAATTATCTAAGCATATGATCAACCAGAACATGGATAGCAGAGTGACTCGCTTAGAAGAATCTGTTGAATTAAAAGAAAAACTCAATGCATTCAAGACTAAAGTAACTAAAGGTGAAAAGATCACTGATGAAGAATTTGATGACCTCATCAACGAATTCACAGTATTACAGAATGCATCTAAGACTTATCGTGAAAGCGGTAATGAAAGAATCAAGTCTCAGATTGTTTACTGGTTAAACTGCTGGGATGATACAACAAATGCTGCATTAAACTATATTAAAGGTATTAAAGCTGCACAGAATGAAGAAGACAATGCAACTATCTGGGATTATTATTCAACAGCACAGGCTGCTTTTGAAAAGAGCAAGTCTTATGGTTTCCACTACGTAGATCATTTAGAATATGCTGAAGTAGGTGTACAGCATATCGTACCATTCATTAAATCACTTGATTCATACTTATCTGAAATTGCATCTACAATCGTTAATCCAGATAAACAGATTGCGAAATATATTACTAACCGTGAAGATACTCCAGATGGTAAGGAAGATAACATCTTTGATGGTAATGCTTCTACAGAATTAGTTTACAAGAGCCCTAATACTATTTCTACAGGTACTTATGTAGGTATCAAGTATTCTAAGGCTATTGATGTAAACCATGTAATCTTTAGAATGGGTGCGAACTCTAACCCTAGAGATACATTCTTAAAAGCGAAAGTACAGTATACAACTGATGGTAAGAACTGGACTGATGTCAATGATACAGAATATGACTTACCAAACAATGTAGAATTAACAGACCTTAACCTTAAGGGTGTTAAGGGTATCCGTATGATTGCGACTGAAGATAAGAGTAACACTTGGTTAGGTGTAAGAGATATCTTAGTTAACCCAACGACTACTCCTTCTACAAGCACTGATAAGGGTACATTATCTATGACTAAGATTGGTGTAAAAGGTGGTTCATTAGATAACTTATTAGATGATAATGAATCTACATATGCGCATTTTGCAGAATCTCCATATAAAGCAGGAGAAATCAAGGACTATATTCCAGTAGATGCTGCAGTGACTCTTACATTCAATAATCCAAAGAAGCTAGGTACGATCAACTTCGTACAGGATAGTGGTACTGATAAGATCACTAGATATGCATTAGAATACAGTGTTGATGGTACTAACTGGAAGACATTAAAAGAATATGCTGGTGATGCCACTGTTCATTTAAATGTTGAAGACCAGGATTTGACTGCTAAGGCTATTCGTGTAAGAAACCTTGAATTACATCTTCAGAGTAATACAGCAGGTTATTGGTGGAAGGTAAAGACATTCAACCATACTGATGTAGTGAATGAATATGATGACAAGGCTGTTTATACAAATACTGACTATAAGTTACATTCTAAGAGTACATTAGATCGTACTGATTTAGTGTATACAAAAGAAATGACTTTAGCACCTAAACAGTATGTAGGTGTAAAGTTAGCACGTGTCAAAGATTTAAAACAGTTAGAGCTTGATTATACAGGTGATGTTGTATTAGAAGCTTCAGTGAATGCACATGACTGGGTAGAAGTCACTGATTTAAATAACAATCTTCCAGATGCACGTTATGTACGTTTGATCAATAAGAAGAGTTCTGATGTGAAGTTAACTGTTAATAAGTTTGTGGTACATTCTACAGAAGTCAGAGCACCATACTTATATAAGACAACTATGACTGTTGACCCTTCTTGGGGTGTTATAGAAGATTCTAGAAACAATGGGGCTGCATTTGATGGCAACATCGATTCTACAACTGAATTTGGTGACCTTCCACAGAAGGGTCAGTATATTATCTATGACTTAGGTCAGATGAGAAATATTGATAAGATTGCCATGTATTGTCAGGATAGTGCAGTGAACTATATCAGAGATGCTGTGATTAGTGTTTCTAGTGATTTAGAAAACTGGACAGATGTTGTGACAATTGGTGATGGTGTTGAAAACATTGGTGATGCAGGTGTTCAGTGTATCGATTCTGATGCAGGATACAGAGCATCTAGTACATATCCAAATAAGGTTTATGTATCAGGTACTGCAGATCATGTTCCAGCTCGTTACTTGAGAATCTTATTTACTGCTTCTAACAACAATAGAGCTGTTGTATTCAACGAAATCATGATTAATGATGGTGAATATGCACCAGAAGACAATGACCCTACATTTGAATCTAATGTAACAGAAGCAAAAGGTTACAAGCCTCAGTATATGATTGATGGTGACCTATTAACTTCTTATAAGCCTGGTTCAAATAAAGCAGGTTACTTAACTTATACTCTTTCTGATAGATTAAATGTGAAGAAATTCAACATTATCCAGAAGGGTGAAATCAGTAATGCTAAGGTATATGCACTCATTGATAAAGAAGCGACTACACGTAACGTTCCTGAAGAAGATAAGGAATGGATTCAGTTAGGTACTTTAAGAAAGTCACTTAATGAATTCTATGTACCTCGCGGTAATGTTTATAAGTTAAAGTTTGAATGGGAAGAAAATAGTATTCCTACAATTTCTGAAATCATCAGCTTAACTGATGATGAATTCAAGAGCGAATGTGCTAAGGATCTTAAGGATTATATCGATTCATTAAAAGTAGAAGAAGATAAATACACGACTGCAACTTATGAAGCATATAAGACTGCTAGAGTGGCTGCACTTAATGTTTATAACACGCAGATGGGTGAAAAGGATGCATTAGAAGAAGCAAAAGCTCACCTTAAAGCCTCTTATGATGCATTAGTGGCTCGTGGTGATGTCAAAGCATTAGAAGCAGAAATCAAGGCATTAGAAAAGCTTTCAAAGGATGACTATACTGAAGAAAGCTATAACGCTCTTATGAAAGTAAAAGCAGATGCTGAAAAACTTGCTAAGAACAAGGATGCATCTGTTGAAGAAGTCAATGAAATGTTAGAAGCATTACGTAATGCGAAAGCTGCTCTTGTTACTAAGGCTTCTATCAGCAAGAAGACATTAAGAGACTATATCGATTCTAATAATTTGAAGACTCTTGATACTTCACTTTACTTAACTTCAACAGTTAAGCCTTTCCAGGATGCTTTGAAGAACGCAGAAGATATCTTGAATAAAGAAGATGCAACTGTTTCTGAAATTGAAGAAGCTTATGCTTTGCTTCAGGAAGCAAGAAAGAACCTTGTATTTAAGGCATCTGATGCAGAAGTCAATGTATTAGAAAATAAAGTTGCTTCATTCAAGGAAGAAGACTATACAGCTTCTAGCTATAAGGCATTCTTACCAGTATTAGAAGAAGTTAAGGAAGCATTAAAGGCTGAACATACAAGTGAAGAAATCACTGCATTAACTGAAAAGTTAGATGCAGCTTCTAAGAAACTTGTAAGAAGAGGCAATACTGCTGAACTTGATCTATTACTAGCTCAGGCTAAGAATACAGATAGTAAGTTATATACACAAAAGAGCTATAAGAACTTATTAGAAGTCATCAAGGCTATTGAGGAAGAACTAGAAAATAAAGAAGAATTAACTCAGGAAGAAGTAGATGCACTTACTAAGAAGTTAAGTGATGCGATGGCTCAGTTAGAAAAGAACCCTGAAATCACTCCAGAAACTCCTTCTAAACCATCTACACCTTCTAAACCTTCTAAACCTGGAACTGGTACTGAAACAACTAAACCAAACAAAAAACCACAGACTGGTGATTCTACTATGTTAGGCTTAGCTGCATTCTTTACTATGATTTCATTATTAGGTTATGTTCTTTTAAAGAAGAAAGAAGCATAAGATAAGGGAAGAACTTCGCAAGAGGTTCTTCTTTTTTGCCTTTTTGCGAAGGTGATTTGCAGTAATTGTATTTTTATTATAAAATAGTTTCATTAGGGGAATTGATATGACAAAAATACAAGAAAAACTATTAGAAGCATTAAGTGCTTCTTTAAAGGGTGAGAGTGTTGAATGGGAACCACTTTCACAAGAAGAATTATCAGAATTATATAATCTTGCACATATTCATCAAGTATTACCTTTGGTTTATGAAGCAGTTTATAAATCTCAGGGTGTGAACCCACAGGTCAAAGCCATTTCTATGCGTGCAGCTATGACTCAGGCACTTTCTACAAGAGATTTCTTACAGCTAGTTAATAAGATGAATGAAGCAAAACTTCATCCATTAGTGGTAAAGGGTATTATTGCAAGAAAACTTTATCCTATTCCTGATGAAAGAGTATCAGGGGATGAGGACTTATTGATTACTAAAGAATTATTTCCTACTTACCACCAGTTCTTCACTGAACATAATTTAGTGACAGGAGATGATTTAGAACCTTATGAAGTCCCTTATCAGTTAAAGGGAAGTTCACTTTATATAGAACTTCATAAGACACTTTTCCAGGAAGAATCAGTTGCTTATGGGTCATGGAATCAGTTTTTTGAAAAAGCCCATGAGAGATGTACTACAGAAGTAATAGAGGGTGTGGAAGTATCGACTATGTGTCCAACAGATCATTTCTTATTTCTTATACTTCATGCTTTTAAACACTTCCTTCATAGTGGTGTAGGTATTAGACAGGTCGCAGATATTATGATGTTTGCTTCTCACTATGAGATTGATTATGACTCTATTTTTAATGATCTTAAGAAGATTCATCTAGAAGTCTTTGGGGCAACATTATTATCTATTGGTAAGAAGTATTTACACGATGCACCTATTCCAGATAAGTATTTAGAATTAAGTGAGAATATGGACCACTTATTAGAAGATATACTTGATGCAGGGGTATATGGTAATAGTTCTATGAGCCGTAAGCATTCAGCTAATATGACACTCGAAGCGATTACTTTAGATGCACAAGGTAAAAAAGCCCATGCTTCTTTAAGAAGTACACTCTTCCCAAGTCGTAAGGACCTAGTAGGAAGATATCCTTATCTAGAAAAGCATGGTTATTTATTGCCTATTGCATGGGTCTCACGTATAGTGACATATATGAAGGAATCTTCATCAAGAGAAGATAATAAAGCGACAGAAACAATTAAGATAGGGAAAGAACGTGTCGCTTTAATGAAAGAATATAAGATCATCAAATAGAAGTGAGGGACAAAGATGAAGAAAATATTGAATTTCATAACTGATCATCGATTTATTATCGGTATACAGGCAGTATTAAGTATTATACTTGTGGTAAGTATTGCGTTAGTTAATATCTTGCCAATGCGTTTCTTAATAGTGATAGGGGCATTTCTAGCAATTCTTACATTACTTATGTATTTATTCGCAAAACCTAGTTCTATTGAATCTAGAAATGTTCAGATCAGACCACTTATTGGTAAGATTATTTCTGTAGTTATTAGTATCTTCTTACTTGTGTGCTGTGTATTTATTCAAACAGGTAAGGCAGCCGTTAATCAGGTAACAAGTGAATACGATTATGTCACATATTCTCTCGTCGTAAAGAAGGAGAGTCCTTATCATAAGGCTGAGGATATCTTAAATAAGACAGTGGCTTATAATCCTAATGGAACAAAGATCAATGAAGCATTAGATAGACTAAGTAAAAAAGTATCTAGTTATGGTATTAGTGAATTATATGGTGTAGAAGCAGTTGTGGATGCACTTTATAATAAACAGGCAGATGCCATTCTTATGAATGAAGGATCTCGTACACTCGTGAATGAATACAAAGAGTCATTCGATAAGGATACAAGAGTCATCTGGAGCTGCAAGTTTAAATCTTATAATAAGATTAAAGAAGAAAAGACACTAGATATCTTAAAAGATCCGTTCTGCGTTTATATTTCAGGTATTGACTCTCGTGGTAGTGTTCAGGAAGTATCACGTAGTGACGTTAACATCCTTTTAACAATCAATATCCCTGCTCATCAGGTACTTGTGACAAGTATTCCTCGTGATGCATGGGTCACTCTTGCTGATGCGAAAGCGAAGGATAAATTAACACATTCTGGCTTAACAGGTACACAGAATACTGTAAAGACTGTAGAAAAGTTCTTAGATGTTGATATCAGCTATTATGCACGTGTGAACTTTGAATCATTAGTGAAAGTTGTAGATTCCTTAGGTGGTATTGATGTTTATTCTGATAAGAACTTAGAAGCCTGGACAGGGCAGCCTATTAAAGAAGGCTGGAACCATATGAATGGTCAGATGGCTCTATCATTCTCTAGAGAACGTCATGCTTATACGAGTGGTGATCGTCATAGAGCACAGAACCAGCAGGATGTATTACAGGCTATTATTAAGAAAATGGCTTCTCCTGCTATCATTACTCATTATACGGATATTCTCAATGCGATTGATGGTACATTCGTCACTGATATGCCAATGAATGAAATGGCGCGTGTGGCTAATGATCAGCTTAATACGGGTGCTGAATGGTCATTCCAGAAATCTATGGTATCAGGTAGTGGTAAGATGATGAGGGGTGGCTATTATATGCCTAACACGAACTTGTATTATATGATTCCTGATGAAAATAGCGTTAAACAGAATAAAGAATATATTAAGAAGATGTTGAAGGGTGAAAGCTTCACAGCACAATAAGCAGACTTTGGTCTGCTTTTTTCATAAACAATAGGTTTCATATGTCCATGGATGTAAAGTTGAAAATAGTACAAATAAAGTTTTTTACAGACCAAATAGTAGTATACAGACATTTAAAACTATAAAGTTGTATAAAAAAATACTTAAACACCTCTAAATAGACTTTATCAAGCCTCTACACATATCACCCTATATAAATATAGGGTATAATAGTAATTGAAATTTGATGCAATATATGAAGGTTTTATGTAGGGTATATTGACGAGTTTACAAATAAATGGTAATTTGTACATTGACAAAAAAGGAAGGGATAAAATGCACAGGTTTAAAGAAAATCGAGTGATGTATCAGCGTATGTTGTTCTTGATGATCTTAGATGCGATGTTTACCGTACTTGCTTCGTTTGTAGCCGTTTTAACAAGAATGGAGTTCAAAATTGATTGGTGGGTATGGAATAACTATTTAGAGATTGTTGGGATTGATATATTAATTACGCTTGTTGTTTATTATGTATTTAGGCTTTATAAAAGTATGTGGAGGTATGCTTCTATTATAGAGGTCAGACGATTGCTTCTAGCAGTTATCTGTTCTGATTTTTTCAGAATGCTTCTCTATGTATTTGTATTAAAGGTAGAACTGCCACGTTCATGGTATATTCTTGAACCATGTATGCTTCTTATATTGAGTTCTACTTTGCGTTTCTTATATCGTGGAATGCGTTCAATGAAAAATGACAGTCCACTATTTGAACAGGACAAGCATTTAATCAATGTAATGATTATAGGAGCTGGGGAAGCAGGTAATATGCTTCTTAGAGAAATCAAGAGAAGTTCTCATCTTCCAATGAAAGTTGTATGCTTCATTGATGATGATCCGCTTAAACAGGGTTATTATATGAATGATGTACCGATTGCGGGTAATAGGAATGCCATTGGAGAGATGGTTAAGAAGTATGAGGTAGATGAGATTTATATTGCATTACCATCTGTTTCTATCAACCAAAGAAGAGAATTGATGAATATCTGTAATGATACAGGATGTAAGATCAAGATTCTGCCAGGTATTTATCAGTTGATGAATGGGGAAGTGAAGGTTTCTAAGCTTAGAAATGTTGAGATTGAAGACCTTTTAGGAAGAGATCCGATTTCAGTTAATATGAATCAGATTGCCTCATATGTAGAAAATAGAACAGTTATGGTGACTGGTGGCGGAGGGTCTATTGGTAGTGAGTTATGTAGACAGGTCGCTGCGAGACATCCAAGAAAATTGATCATTGTAGATATTTATGAGAATAATGCCTATGATATTCAGATGGAATTAAGAAATGCACATCCAGAATTGAATCTAGATGTACGTATTGCATCTATTCGTGATGGAGAAAAAATTGATGCTTTATTTAATGAATTAAGACCAGAAGTGGTGTATCATGCAGCCGCCCATAAGCATGTACCACTTATGGAGGATTCTCCTAATGAAGCAATTAAAAACAATGTCTTTGGTACTTTGAATGTTGTAAAAGCTGCAGATAAGTATCATGTTAAGCGTTTTGTACAGATTTCTACAGATAAAGCAGTTAATCCAACCAATATCATGGGAGCAAGTAAACGAATGTGCGAGATGATTATTCAGGCATTCAGCCGTCATTCTCATACGGTATTTACAGCTGTAAGATTTGGGAATGTATTAGGATCTAATGGTTCTGTTATTCCTTTATTTAAGAAGCAGATTGCACATGGTGGACCTGTGACAGTGACTGATAAGAATATTATCCGTTATTTCATGACTATTCCAGAAGCTGTATCACTCGTTATGCAGGCAGGTATATTTGCGAAAGGTGGAGAAATATTCGTCCTAGATATGGGTGAACCGGTCAAGATTGATGATCTAGCAAGAAATCTAATCAAGTTATCTGGCTTTACTCCTGATGTAGATATTCCAATCATCTATACAGGATTAAGACCTGGAGAAAAACTATATGAAGAATTATTGATGGATGAAGAAGGTTTACAGAAGACAGAGAATGGTTCTATTTTCATTGGTCATCCTCTAGATTTTGATGAAGAAGTTTATTTTGAACAATTACATCATCTAAGAGGTACGATTGATGATATGCATCAAGATGCAATCCGTGATGAAGTACGCAAGATTGTCTCTACTTATCATCCAGAATTAGGGGGAAAATAATGGAACAGAATACAAGAGATATACATGGTATCAAGTTCATCAGAGATGAAGATTTCATCTTAAGAGAGATTGCTGGTGAAGCCGTTCTAGTACCAGTAGGAGAAAATACAGAATTATCTAATTCTATTATTTCATTGAATGAAACAAGTGTCTTCTTATGGAAACTCTTTGATCATCCAGTGACTTATGATGAAGTATTAGATGAAGTATATAAAGAATATGAAGACCCTGAAGGGACAATCAGAATTGATGTATTGTCATTCATTAACGATTTTGTCGCTCATGGTTTAATCAAGGAAGTTGAATAATCAACTTCTTTTTATTTTACATATATTCATTGTGATAATATGTGATAGATTTAGCTAATTGTGTAAATTATTTTTTTGTGTTAACATGACGATGTAAGGAATTTCATTACGAAAGGAGAAAATCAAATGAATCAGTCACAAAGCGTATTAGATTGCATTACTATCCTTTATGATCAATTATTTGATGCAGAAAAGAAGATTGCGAAGTTCATACTTAATAATCCTAAAAAAGTAGTCGATATGACTGTATCTGAACTTGCAGAAATAAGTGATGTGTCTATTGCGTCTGTATCAAGATTTTGTCGTAAGGTGGGTTTAAAAGGTTTTGCCCAGTTAAAAATATCTTTAGCCCAGGAACTTGTAGATACACATAAGAGTGGAGAAATATCTAATGATATTTCAGTGGATAATATTCCACAGTCTTTACAGAATATTCTCGCAAATAAGATTACTGAACTCAAACAGACAGTCAATCTCATCAACACAGACGAATTTAGAGAGATTCTAGAGGGTATTAGAGATGCCTCTAGAGTGCAGGTGATAGCAGTAGGAAATACGATTCCTGTGGCCATTGATGCAGCTTTTAAGTTCAATGAATTAGGTATACCAACAACTGCAGGAACAATCTGGGAAACTCAGCTCTCTTACTCTTTTACTTTAGGTAAGGGAGATGTCTTAATAGCCATCAGCAACTCAGGAGAATCAGATAAAGTATTAGAAGCAGTTAAAATCGCAAATAACAATAAAGCAATGACAATAGGTATTACTAATAGTCCTCACTCAGTGATTGGTGAAGAAGTACAATATCATATAACAACAGCAACTCGTGAAAAACTTTTCCTTGATGAATTCTGTTTCTCTAGAGTTTCAGCAAGTACAGTAATAGAGATTATCTTCTTATTCTTGACAGAAATGATAGAAAACTCACATAAATCCATGATCAAGTGTGAAGAGATGTTTGCGGTAGATAAAAGATAATAACAAGATGGACAGTCTAGATGGCTGTCTGTTTTTGTATGATAGGATTAACTTATAAACATGTGATAGTTATAATTTAATTGAAATTCGGCAAAAACAATATATGCCGAAAATAAAGCAAAAAAGTGAGGCGGTTTGTATGTCTGATAAGGAATTAATATCGAGTAATCAAATGATTGTATCCGTTGATGAGCTTAAAGAAAAAGGATTTAGTCTTTATAAGATTAATCAGCTTGCAGAACAAGGACTTCTAAGAAAACTGAATAAAAAATTCTATGAGAACACCAATTTTCAAGGAGCTGAGTCTGATTTTTATTATGCTTATGCATATGTTCCGTTTGGGGTTATTTGTCTAATGAGTGCCGCAGTCTTTTATGATCTCACTACATATAGACCAGATGGAATAGATGTAGCTATTCAAAGAAAAGCGAGAGTCTCTACTCTTCCAGACTGGCCTGAGATACAGTTGTATTATTATACGGATGATAGATATGAATTGGGAATAGAAACAATTGAAGATGGTAGTAATAGGTTCCATATTTACAATGTAGAAAAGACTGTAGTAGATATTGTTTTTTATCGTGAGAAGATTGGGATAGAAGAAACAAAAGAAATACTGATAAATTATCTAAAAAGAAGTAACAGAAATCTTAATAAGCTTATTCGCTATGCTGATCAAATGAAGTGTGGAGATGTAATGAGAAATTATTTGGAGGTACTTGTTTGATGAATGCTGAGTCGGTAAAAGCACGATTGAAAAATATTGCTGTAAAAGATGGTGGAACTATGCAAGATAAACTTATTGCGGATCGTGCTTATAGATGGTTTATGTTAGGAGATTATTCTATTAAGGGAAAAGCAAATGATACTATAGTAGACTAATGAGTCTAAGATATTTAGGAATCGATAACACATATAGTATGACGATGATGTTTTTGCATTTAATCGTCATACTTTTTTGTTTATATCAATTTTATCATTACGTAAAATATTTACATGAAACATATTGACAAAGAAAACCTTTACATCATATAATGAGATTGTAGAAAAAATATTTTTACAGGAAAAGGAGACCGTGTAAATGATTTACACAATTACATTTAATCCTGCATTAGATTATGTTATCACAGTTGATCATTTCCAGAAGGGAATTGTCAATAGAGTATGTGAAGAACATATCTTCTGTGGAGGTAAGGGTATTAATGTTTCAGCCATCCTTAAGGAACTTGGTTATGAATCTCAGGCTCTAGGGTTTGTAGCAGGTTTTACTGGTGATGAAATTGAACGCCGTGCGAAGAGTGAGTATGATATCAATACTGATTTCATCAAGGTTGAAAAAGGTATGTCACGTATTAATGTAAAGATGCGTAGTGATGAAGAAACAGAAATCAATGGTATGGGACCTATGATTACTGATGAAGATGTAGCAAAGCTTTTTGATAAGCTTGATACATTAAAAGAAGGAGATGTTCTTGTTCTTTCTGGTTCTATTCCTAAGTGCATCAGTCCTAGAATCTATGAAGAAATTCTAGAAAGATTACAGAACAAAGGTATCTTATTTGTTGTTGATGCAACGGGACAGTTACTAGTGAATGTATTGGCTTATCATCCATTCTTAATTAAGCCAAACAATCATGAGATTGAAGAAATCTTCGATGTAAAACTAGAAACTGAAGAAGATCTAGTCATATATGCGAATAAGCTACAGGAAATGGGTGCACGTAATGTCTTGATTTCACTTGCAGGTGATGGTTCTTTATTAGTAGATGAAAACGGTCATACACATCGCTTAGGTGTATGTAAGGGTACAGTAAAGAATTCAGTTGGTGCTGGTGATTCTATGGTAGCTGGTTTTGTGGCTGGTTATCTCAATAATGGGAATTATGATGAAGCATTGGCTTTAGGTACAGCATGTGGTGGAGCAACTGCTTTCTCATATTCATTAGCAAAAAGAGACTTCATTGATGAATGTCTCGCACAATTGAAGGGAGAATAGCATAAAAATTACTGAGTTATTGGACTTAAAGGGCATTGAACTTGGTGTCTTTGTAGGTTCAAAAGAAGAAGCAATTAACAAGCTTGTTGACTTGATGTGTGCAACTGGGAAGATTTCAGACAAAGATGCATACAAAGAAGGTATCTTAGCATGTGAAGCATTAACTTCTACTGGTATTGGTGAAGGAATTGCTATTCATCACGCACAGGTAGCAGCCGCTAAAGCTCCATGGTTAGCAGCAATGACTGTGCCTGATGGTGTAGACTATGAATCATTAGATGGTCAGCCTGCTCACCTATTCTTTATGATTGCGGCACCTGCAGATGGTGGAAGCACTCATTTACAGGCATTAGCTAAACTATAAGCATTATTAATGGATGAAGGTTTCCGTCAGGATTTATTGAATGCAAAGACTCCAGAAGAATTCTTAAGCAAGATCGATAAGAAGGAAGCAGAAAAAGATGCTGCAGAAGCAGCTGCACCAGTAGTTACTGGTTATAAAGTATTAGCTGTTACTGCATGTCCTACAGGTATTGCTCATACTTTCATGGCTGTAGAAAACTTAACTAAAGCAGGTGAAAAGCTTGGTGTACCACTAAAAGCTGAAACAAACGGTTCTGAAGGTGGCGGAAATGCGTTAACTGCAGAAGAAATCGCAGCATGTGATGGTATTATCGTTGCTGCAGATAAGAATGTAGAAATGGCTCGTTTTGATGGTAAGCCAGTTCTTACAGTACCTGTTACTGAAGGTATCCGTCATCCTGAAGAGTTAATTAATAAGATTGAAAACGGTGAAGCACCAATCTATCATGCAAGCTCAGATGCTAAAGAAGCAGCTGCTTCAGGTGAAAGTGCTGGTAGAAGCTTCTATAAGCACTTAATGAATGGTGTATCTCATATGTTACCATTCGTTGTAGCTGATGGTATCATGATTGCTATCTCATTCTTAGTGGATGATAAGAGCGCAGGAGCTAAGTTTGGTTCATCAATTCCTCTTGCTGCTTGGTTCAATAATATGGGTAACGTATCATTTGGTATGATGTTACCAATTCTTTCTGGATTTATCGCAATGTCAATTGCAAACCGTCCAGGTTTAGCTGTAGGTTTCGTAGGTGGTTTACTTGCAAAATCTGGTGCTACTTTCTTAGATCCTAGTGCTGCAAAAGTAGCAGCTACTCCAGGTTTCTTAGGTGCATTATTATATGGTTTCGTAGCTGGTTATATCATTCTATTATTAAAGAAGTTATTTAAAGGCTTACCAAAATCATTAGAAGGATTCTTTTATAGCCCTTACTTGGTGTATTCTGTATGGCTGTATTTGCAAGTGCCATAACCCATTAATGCCTATCATTAACCAGGCTTTAACTAACTTCCTGAGTGGTTTAGGTAACTATGGTATTATTTTTGGTGTTGTAGCTGGTGGTATGATGTCTATCGATATGGGTGGACCATTCAATAAGGCAGCTTATGTAACAGCAACTGGTTTACTTGCAAGCGGTAACTATATCTTAATGGCAGCTGTCATGGCTAGTGGTATGGTACCTCCTCTCGCAATCGCTTTATCTACTACATTCTTCAAGAATAAGTGGACTGAAGATGAAAGAAATGCTGGTTTAGTTAACTATATCATGGGACTATCTTTCATTTCTGAAGGTGCTATTCCATTTGCAGCCAATGATCCAATCCATGTTATTCCATCATGCGTTATTGGTTCAGCTGTCGCAGGTGGTTTATCAGTCGCATTCAATTGTCAGTTAAGAGCACCTCATGGTGGTGTATTCGTTATCGCAACTGTAAGCAACTGGTCATTATGCTTACTTGCTATTGCAGCAGGTTCAGTAGTAGGATGCTTAATTCTTTCTACATTAAAGAAAGCCACATAATTTTTACTATAGATAGAGACAGATGTATTTCAGAATTTGGAAAGTATTACAGTAAAGAAGAAGCCTTAATTAAAAGAATTGAGACTAATAGAATCAAAGTATTGAATAGTGGAATCAAAATAGTATAAAATAATCATCAGGGAGATTGATTATACTTCCATATCGTAAGATAGAAATTTACCGTTAATGTGGTCGTTGGACTGCTTGGTAATAAAAATTCTTACTTAAATAGATTTACACTTGTATTCCAAAGTCTGAAAATGATGTACGATTACACGCTACACTTGGCAATCAGAATCCCACGGGCTTGCCCGTGGGAGTAGTCAGAATGAAGATATAGGCGTATTTAAAGAATCAGGTGGTAATGCTGCTCAGGTTTCAAATATCAGAATTGATAAATCAAATCCATCTGCAGATGGCAGATATCCTGCAATTTGGACAAGTAATTATATAGGATTAGATTATCATCATATGGGATATGCAGTAGATGATTCTGTTGGTCATCCACTTAGATCTTAATACATGAAGTAGAGAAGGTAGTGAAAGCTACCTTTTTTTATTTGAGAGATAAAGATGATAGTATTACATATGATAATAAGAATTTTCCTTAATCTGTAACACTGATAATGGAATACTGCTTCTTATTAAAAGTGTCTCAAAAAAAGTAACATTTAACAATGAAAGGATATTGTAAAAAGTATGTGGTATGTTAAAATAACACTTGTCTGCCTATAGAGCGACAGATTATTTCAAAAGTGAAAGGGGGAAATGAATATGAAGAAATGGACAACTCCAATGGTAATTGAAGAAAATTATGCTGGTAATGCAGCTGTTGCTGAAAGTGCATGTTATAGAATTAAATGTGATACACAAGCTGCAGATTCTTGGGAACAAGGACATCCTCAACATATGCCCTGGGGTACTACTAAATATGCACATCATGAAGGTGAACATTGTGGAGATTATGATAACTATGTAATTTCTGTTAATTCATCTACACATAAGATTACATCTATGGAGGAAGTAAAGAAAGTTGCTGGTTTAACGATAGAGACTTTACCATGTACTTTTTATGATAAGGATTTTGCGAATGAGATATCTTCAGGTGATTTAAAATCAGGTGATAGAGTTTATTGGAGAACACATACAGGTTTTCTAGATTATTCCCACCAGGGGATTCTAGAAGCAGTTAATCCTGCTCATTCAAATAGATCTTAAACTATAAAACATTGAAAAAGCTTATGAAATATATTAATATTTCAGTAAGCTTTTTTATTTTGGAATGAAGACAAACTATTAAATGTCAATAAATAGTTAAATTTTCTAGAATTTATTGATTTTATAGGCATTTGTCT
>NZ_JBHSEB010000049.1:0-9395 GCF_042651925.1 Catenibacterium sp. GCM10023432
ATAATCACGGTAGTCAAATACACCAAGTTCATTTCTTATGACTTCCTTCATTCTATCTGTTTCCAATACACATAAAACTCCATTTTTAATAATTACATATTTACATAGTTTACACATAAAAAATATCCTCCTGGTTATTACACCTAGAGGATATCTTTATTTCTAATCAATTTTAAGTACTTTTTTATTTAATGTCCTTGACACGGGGTCCACATTACTTTTTTCTGTATTCTTTTTCTTTTCATCTTCTTTTCATATCTCGTATATTCATTATCTAGAGTAGTATTACATACAGGACATTTCTTCATTCCTATTTCTACTCTACATCCACATTTAGGACAGATCATTATTTCACCTTCTCAAAAGCTATTCTAGGTGTACCATCTTCTACATATATGATTCCTGTTTCTTTAAAACCATTTTTTAATATAACCTTCTGCATAATCTTATTATCTTCATGTGTATCAACTCTTAGATGTAGACATCTTTTACTACAGAAGTTGACTGTTTTATTAAATACTTGATGCCTAGTGCCATCACTCGCAATACGATGAATCGTACCATAAGTACTGTGATCAAGCCATGCACCTTCTATTTCCTTATATGTAGGATCTTCTCCTATAATAAAGGCAAATACACTATGGATAATAGAATCGTCTTCCATCACAAAAAGATGATGTTTATTTATATCTTCTTCTAATATATTGAGATCAGGATAACTGCTATTCCACTGATGTGGGTTACCTGTTTGTCTCATAAAAGCTTTCGCAATTTCATATATTTCTAATATTCTTTCTAAGTCTTCTGTTCTGGCTTCTCTAATAATCATGAATACTCCTCCTTACTATTACCATTCAATCAAAAATAGAATAACTCTGTCAAGAAAGAAGCCATATTTAGATACCGCTTATTAATGTATGTTTTTTCATTTTATAATAGAGAAACCCTACCATATCCGCCAGAGCCCAGCCAATAGGAACGGACCACCAGATACCGATGACACCTAGAGATGGAATGGATGATAACAGATAAGCTAAGGCCACTCTCGTACCAAGTGAGAGTATTGTGAGGACAACACTCATACCTGGTCTTCCTAGGGCACGATATAAGCCATATAACAAGAATAAACAGCCAATACCGATATAGAAGGCACCTTCTATACGTAAGTAGCGCACACCTTCTAAGATAATACTCGTTTCTTTGACATCTACAAAGATCATCATAAGTTGTTTTGCGAATACATAAACTAGAATAGAGATGACTATACAGAAAATTGAAGATATACAAACAGCTTCTTTAAGTCCCTGTTGTATTCTATCTTTTTCTTTAGCACCATAGTTTTGAGCGATGAATGTAGAAAAAGCATTTCCAAAATCCTGCACTGGCATATAAGCAAAGGCATCGATCTTCACTGCTGCCGCAAAGGCAGCCATAACAGCCGTTCCAAAGCTATTGACTAATCCTTGTACCATAAGAATACCTAGATTCATGATTGACTGTTGGATACATGTAAGAAGAGAAAAGGAAATAATCTTCTTAATTCTTTCTTTTTTGAGTTGTCTTAAATCAAATATAACATGTACTTCTTCATAATAAATGAGCGTATAAAGCATCATTCCTATTCCTGAGAGATATTGAGATATGACTGTCGCAAGTGCTGCACCACTCACACCCTTCTTTAAAACAATCACAAAATATAAATCTAGAATAATATTTACGATAGAAGATAATGCAAGAAAAACAAGTGGAGTAACAGAATTACCAATGGATCTTAAATAAGCTGCAAAGAAATTATATAAAAATATTGCGATAATACCCATGAAGATAAATAAGAGATAACAGCGCATATCCCCCCATACTTCTAGAGGTACACGTAAGAAAAGGCGCAATGCATCTAAGCATATATAGGCAATAATATTCAGTAATACAGAAATCGTTGCAATAAAAAAGAAAGAAGCACATAAATCTTGTTTCAAGCCGCTTTCATCACGTTGTCCAAATCTCATAGAAAATAGTGCACTACTTCCCATACAAAGACCTAATATAATAGATGTAATAAAGGTCATCAATGTAAAGGATGACCCGACAGCTGCAAGTGCTGTTTTACCTAGAAACTGCCCTACTATTAAAGTGTCTGCAATATTATAGCATTGCTGCAAGAGGTCTCCTAATATCATAGGTATCGCAAACAGCAACATTGATTTCACAACAGGTCCTTTTGTAAGATCCTTATTCATTATATATCTCCTATTCGTAAGTTCATGTTTACGTTATGTAGCCATTATAGTCCATTAGTATGCTTATATCAACTTGTGATTTACTTTACAAAACGATAAGACAAATACGACAGAAGTGATATAAATATAGATACCATAATAGACGGAACTAATAATACTTTTATCATTTTTTATGCATTCTTTTAGATTCAATTTGATTCTCTTTACATTTTAATACATCTCAAACGTATACAGACAAAAATGGCGAAGTATTCGTTTTCGAACACTTCGCCTTACTTAACTCAATGATTAAGCTTTTTTCTTCTTTAAGAAGATGAATGCAACACAAGCAAGACCCATTAATGCAGCAAATGGTAAAATATTTGTCATATCTCCAGTTTTTACATTATCTTTCTTAGTTTCGTCTTTCTTTGTTTCGTCTTTCTTTGTTTCGTCTTTCTTAGTGTCATCTTTCTTAGGTTCTTCTGGTTTTGTTTCAGCAGGTTTTTCTACTAAAGCATCCATAGCAGCCTGTAATGAAGCAATTGCTTCATCAATCTTCTTCTGAGAAACACCATTTGTGTTAGCTACTTCTTTTGCCCCAGCTAAAGCAGGTGTGAACTTATTCCAAGATTCTTCAGTATATTTCTTAGAATCTAAAGCATCAGCCTTAGCAATTAAATCATTTAAAGTATCCTTATTTAATAAAGACTTATAAGAAATACCATAACCACGTTTATACTTGATTGTATCAGTGTAAAGCTTAGCAGTCTTGTCATATACAGGAATATTAACTGGAAGTGTTCCCTGAGCACCAAATGTACCTAAAGCAACTTCGATACCAGCAATAATGTTAGGTCCATAAGCAGCCTTAGAAGATGTAACTCCACCAACAATTGCTTCAGTCACATCTACTGAAGAACCTTTACATCCATAAACAGCAAGAATAGCATCTGCATTAGCATACATCTGTACATCATATGGTTTATCTACTGACATCACGATAGACTTCTTACCCTTTTCATGAGTATAGTCTACAATACCTTCTACATAAGAATATAACCAATGATTTGATGAGAAGCGGCTTGCAGCACTGATTTCTGAATTAACGAATACTGTATCAGCCCAATCAATGTTTTCTTTTACAGCATCCATATTTGAACCGTTATATCTTACTACTTTAACTTCTGCAGAGTCTGGGATAAGTCCTGCTTCTTTAGCACGGTTATAAGCCATGATCATCTGTGCTCTTTCATTGTCATATGGACAAAGCATTAAGATCTTCTGGTTTTCTTTTACTACTACTGGTAAAGTATTGTTTTCATTCTTTACAACAGTAACAGCTGCTGCTGCGATTTCTCTTTCAGTTGCTCTGTTAGTGGCACTACCTACTGTTGATAAAGCTTTGTTTAGAGAGAAATCAGATTCTTTCCAATCTAAGATACCTCTATTTTCTTTTACTGTTAAAATTCTTCTGCATCCATCATCTAATCTAGATTCAGAGATTTCACCCTTCTTAACAGCATCTTCTACATAATCAATAATTGTGTCTAGCTTCTTAACATCTTCCTGGTTGTAAAGAACTGTAGGCATACAGATTAAATCAGCACCTGCTTCAATCGCAAGCTTAACTGCTTGTGATTCACCAAATGTATCAGCAATAGCCTTCATGTTCATCGCATCAGTACTTACTACACCTTTGAAGCCCATTTCACCCTTTAATAAATCAGTGATGATTGCTTTTGACATAGTCGCAGGTTTCTTTTCTTCATTACCTGTTTTTTCTGAAACAACAGTTGTGTTATCTAATTGTGGATATAAGATATGTGCAGTCATGATCATTTCAATACCCTGATTGATTGCAATCTTATATGGTTTTAATTCATTATTTAATAATTCTGCTTTTGATTTGTTTACGATAGGTAAACCATAATGTGAGTCAGTGGCTGTATCACCATGACCTGGGAAGTGCTTCGCACATCCAATAACGTTATAGTCTTTCAAACCAGCGATTGTTGCAGAAGCCATGTTCCCTACTAAATCTGCATCATCACTGTAACTTCTTAGACCAATAACTGGGTTGTTGGCATTATTATTGACGTCAACAACAGGCGCTAAGTTAGTATTAATACCAATACTACTTAATTCACTACCAATAATCTGACCTGCTTTTTTCGCATACTCTGTATTATGAGTTGCACCAAGTGCCATGTTACCAGGTAATGCTGTACCTGAACCTAAACGGTATACATTACCACCTTCCTGGTCAGCACTGATTAATAGTGGAATACCACCATCTTTTGTGGCTGCTTTCTGCATTGCCATACTTAAGTTATAAGATTGTTCTGTTTCCTGGATGTTCTGGGCAAAATAAATAAGTGCTCCAAAATCATAGTCTTCGACAATCTTTCTGACTTGGTCATTCATCTTAGTAAATTCATGACCTGTAGTCTGTGCACCATCACTTAAGTCTTCATCCCAGTAACGGAAGTCTACCATAAGCATCTGTGTAATCTTTTGTCTTGTACTCATATTAGAGAGTAATTGATCCACTCTGCTTGTGGCATTGACTTTAGATGGCAAAGCCATTGAGAGTGCCATAGCTGTACTAAGTGCTATAGCGGATACCTTCTTCATATTATTTTCTCCTTTCGAATGTATCTTACATAGATATTGTAGCGCTTACATGTTACTTATGCAACATATATTTCATTTTATTAATTTTATTTATGTAATTTAATTTTAATATAGTATATCTGCCTATGCACGGTTAAAAAAGCATGATATACATGAGATAATATGAGTTACAATATTTCAACATTTGAAAAAGAACTGTATGACTGTAATATATATGAGATAGTAAAGATTATGTTAAGGGGGATGGTTATATGGAAGAAAGGAATAATTTTGCGAAGGGAAAGGTTTCTACACATATATTATCTATTGCAGGACCAATGATCGTAGCACAGTTGATTAATGTACTCTATAACGTGATAGATAGAATATATATAGGACGTATTCCTCATACTGCAACACTGGCTATGGGAGGACTGGGAATATGTCTTCCTATTATTTCTATAGTGATTGCATTTTCGAACTTGTTTGGTATGGGTGGTGCCCCACTTTGCTCTATTGCAAGAGGAAGAGGGAGAAATGATGAGGCAGAAGTGATTATGGGGAACGCCTTCTTCTTATTGGTTCTATTTGGAATAGGTTTGATGTTGATTGGGTTTATCTTTAAAGAGAAGATCTTATGGATGTTTGGAGCAAGTACGAATACATTCAAGTATGCGAATGATTATTTGACTATTTATTTGTTTGGTACTGTGTTTGTGTTAATAGGACTCGGTATGAATAGTTTTATTAATAGTCAAGGTTTTGCGAAGATTGGTATGATGACAGTACTGATTGGGGCAGTACTAAATATAATATTGGACCCTGTATTTATATTTGTATTAGATATGAATGTAAAGGGAGCAGCACTTGCAACAGTACTGTCACAATTTGTATCTGCTTTATGGACATTACGCTTTCTAACAAGTGATAAAACAATCCTTAAGTTAAAGAAAGAATGTATGCATTTAAATCCCTATTATGTAAAGAGAATCTTTTCTTTAGGAACTGCTGGATTCATGATGGGGATCACTAATTCTATTGTATCTATCGTATGTAATTCTACCTTACAGATTTATGGTGGAGATCTCTATATTGCGATTATGACGATTATTAATTCTATTAGAGAGGTTGTACAGTTACCTGCTCAGGGGTTTGGGAATGCCTCTCAGCCGGTACTAGGCTATAACTATGGTGCGAAGGAATATAAGCGCGTATTGTCTTCTATCTACTTTGTAACATTCTTATGTTTTGGGACAATGTTTATTATCTGGGTATTAATTACTGCTTTCCCACAATACTTTATTAATATCTTTACTCATGATCCTCATATTACCGATCATGCAGTACGTTATATTAGATTATATTTTGCAGGATTCTTTATGCAGTCTTTACAGATCTGCGGTCAATCTGTAGCGGTAGGACTTGGCAAATCAAAACAGGCTATCTTCTTTTCTATCTTTAGAAAAGTGATTATAGTAGCCCCTCTGACTATTATTCTTCCCCGTTTTATTGGTATTGAAGGTGTGTTCATATCAGAAGCAATCAGTAATTTCATAGGCGGTGGTGCTTGTTATATTACAATGTGGATGACAATTGGAAAGAACTTAAAAAGAGAGATTTCACAATAGTGAATTCTCTCTTTTTGTATTAAGCAGATAACTTGTTTAATAATTTTCCGAATAGTGTTTCAATCCATAATGCAAGCTTTTCTAATCTTAGTACCTTGAATATTCCTCTTCTGATTAAATCGATGATTAATGCAACTACATAAAGAGATAATGCAATCATGATGAGCATAAGAGCAAGTAAGTAGAAAGGCATACCTGCTAGTGTTGTAAACTGGTTTAATAGAACATAGCCTAAGAATAAAGAATGGCTGGCAAGAAGATATGTACAAAGAGTTGATTCATCAATAAACTGTACAATCTTTTCCTGTTTACTATTCATATTTGCGAAAACATAAAGTAAGCAGATAGAAGTTACAAGTAATAATGGTGATAAGGCTGATAAGAAGTAATCATCAAATGTATTACCAATAAACTTGTCCAAGCTTAGCATTAAGAAACCATTTAAGACAAATGAACATAAACCGATCAATGCGGTTTTTGATACATTGACTTTATAAAGTTCATGTTTTCTTACAGTTGCGCCAATGAAATAAAGACATGTGAACCAGATGATTCCTCGACCACTCTTAAATAAAAGTGGATCCTTTAGTTCTCCTGCACTAAATAAGCCATAGAAGCCAAGTAATCCAATGATCCATACCGCTTTAATCGCTGTTTCTCTAGAAATATGTTCTACCATGTAGTCTACAATAGGACTTAGTAAGAACATGCCTGTAAAGGCTGTAAATAACCAATAAGCGTTATTCGATAATAAGAAGAATGCATGCGTTACAGAATGCATTGTAACATTTTCTGGCTTATAGAGATGGAATGCATAAGTTAAAGCCACGTTATAGATAAGTGCAGTTAAGAGCAGTAGTAAATAACGTGATAACTTATGTTTCTTACCATATTCCTTAAAACCATAAGATAATGCAAAACAGTTGATTGCAATGTAAGCAAGATAAAACATAGCCCATAAAGTAATCACTGTAAGTGTTGATGATGATTGAAACATCCCACCATAAGAAGCAATATTACCAGCAAAGATAAACATCATCGATAACATCGATAAAATATAAATTCCAAACATTTAAAATTCCCCCTTGCGATGAGTATATATTACAATAATGGGATAATTATGTGAAGTTAAAAGTCTCTTGTTTAATTAATATATCACAAATAGTTTTTCTTTATATCTTTTATAATAATATTTATTTTATAGTCATTTTTATCAATACTATTTGCATTAAGAGTTATTTAGTGTATAATAGTGTCAATTTTGGGATTAATTTTAGGAGGGTAAAAATGAAAACTAGTAATGGTAGGCAATTAGCTAAGAAAATGCTGATTGCAATGATCTGCGGTCTTGCTTGTGGTTTTGGATGCATTATGCTAAGAGAACACTTAGTAAGTGGTGGACAGACTGATCTTTGGACAAAGATCAATAACTTATTCTTTCAGGATATTACGCAGCCAAATGCAACAAAGGCTGTTGGTATCTTCTATATTGTAGGACAGTTATTCGTTAACTCACTACAGCTTATTATTGTACCTATGGTATTTGTATCAATTACACTTGCGATTTCAACTATCACAGATACAAAGAAGTTAGGTAGAATTTCTACTAAAACTATTTTAACTTTCTTTATCACAACTGTATGTGCTTTATGTTTTGCAGGTGTGATTGCTACTGTTGTATATCGTTTAGGTTTCTTTGATGCAGTTGGTAAAGCAGCAGTGACTATCCAGAAGGGTTCTACTGGTGCTAACCCATTGAATATTATCTTAAATATTATTCCTAACAATCTTATCTCAGCATTCTCTACTAACGGTAACGTATTAGCCATTGTATTCGTAGCTGTTGCTATGGGTCTCGCAATGAATGCTTTAGAAGATGAAACAAAGACTTTAAAGAAGTTATTTGAAGAAGTATCCAAGATTATTACTTTATTCTTATCTTTTGTTGTTAATAAGTTTGCCCCAATTGGTATTTTCTGCTTATTAACAAGAACATTCGCAATCTATGGTATTGATTCATTAAGACCAGCACTTGCTTATGTAGTTACAGTTGTTATTGCATTATTTGTATATCTATTCTTAGCTTATCCAATCTACTTAATGACTATGGCTAGAGTTAATCCAAAGCCATTCATGAAGAAGATGATTAAGGTTGCTTTATTTGGTTTCTCTACTTCTTCAAGTGCTGCCACTCTTCCAATCAACAAGAGAACAGTAACTGAAGAACTAGGTGTAGATGATCAGATTGCTTCATTCGTATTACCTTTAGGTATGACAATCAACATGGATGGTACAGCTATCATGCAGGTTATTGCCGCAATGTTTATTGCTGCAAGTTCTGGATATAAGATTACATTCATGTCTATGGCAGTTATTGCAGTACTTGCATTAATTGCATCAGTTGGTACTCCAGCTGCACCAGGTGCAGGTGCTATAATCCTATTTACTATCTTAACTGGTATGGGTTATACAAATGATGCTGCATTACTTGCATACTCATTAATTCTTTCAATCAATAGACCTATTGAAATGTTAGTAACTTCACTTAATGTAGTTGGTGATGCTTCTACTTCAGTTATTGTAGCTAAGAAGGAAAATATGGTTGATCAGGAAGTATATAAAGGGTAAATTAAAAAGAACCGAAAGGTCAATGTCATTAAGTTAATAATGCTAGAATTTAAGTCAGATGATATATCAGCAGATATATTATTCTGACTTTTATTTTATTGCAGCCAAAAAAGTATCGTTTTCACGATTTTTTAAAAAATATTCTATTTCATCGCAAAAAGGTTTATAATTAATCCGACTAGTCAAATCTGTAGTTAAAATATATGAACGACTTTCGTTTGACGTTTCTATTATGAAATCTACCGGGGCGAATTGGTAAGATTTCATTAGCTATCAGATTCTCTAAAGATGGATTTTTTCCATCTTT
>NZ_JBHSEB010000050.1:0-1550 GCF_042651925.1 Catenibacterium sp. GCM10023432
ATAATCATTTATAAGCAGAAAATGTCATGCCCCTGTTGACATGACATATAAGCGACTGCCTGTCGCACAAAGAGGCTATCTTATCATATAAGACAGCCCTGTTTAATAGTTTAATGTGTTTTATTTTGTTCAGTATATTCTACAATACGTTGTGCTAGTTCCATGATGGATTCAAAGCTTTCAGCGCCACCAATAAATCCTCCTGGATGAATGAAGCGTGCACCTTCGACTCCAGTAAGATCTACTAATTCTTGATCACGTTTTCCACACCACTCTTCAGGTACTTTGATACGTGTATCAAAACTTGCTGGTGATAAAGGAACTCCCTGAAAGTTCCATCCTCCTCTTTGAGAAGGAAACACAGTCAAATAGATATCATTCACTTTATTGCTTTCTGATTTAAGTAATGTACCTTTCCATGGGACAAACTGTTCTAGAATCATAATATGATGTTCTGATAAGTCAATTTGTGCTTCAACATAATCCATTCCTTGAATTCTACTTACTTCAGAATGAATGCAGGTATCAAATATCTCTTTAAGTAATGGTTCACCATTTTTATGATAATGTTCCATTAAGATGGCGAGCTGTTCTACTGGATAAGCAGTGACTTCATCTGTTTCTTCACGTTCAAAAGAAAGTGGCTGCACAAACATCTTATTCACATCATATACACCTAATTCTGAATGTTTACTTGATTTATTATAATAAGTGATGATTTCTTCACCATATTCTTTCCACATATCTATGGCATCACCTTCTTCATTAAAGATGAAACAATTCGCTTCATTGGCTTTATCTAAGACAATCTTCTTCATCGTTTGATCTAACCAGTCGTAACCATCATCCCAATCAAGTTCATTATTATTATAAACATCCTTTAAATATTCAATATATACATGAAATACCTTTCTCATAAAATCAACCGATTTTAAAAATGCTTCGTCTCCACTAATAGGTGAATTCCAGAATGGATTACTAATAGAAATGACAGATGAAATAGTCATGGAAATGCGTTCACCTTCTCCATTATCCAATGCATCAATAGGTATGATGATCTGATCATCTATATCATAAAAATAATCTTCTATGTAATCTTTGATGCCTAACTTCTCCAAAATCTGTATTCCATAATCACGCCAAATAAGACCTACAGAAGAATAAGCAATCCCATTATCTCTTCTTACTTTATCATCCTGATGATGATCATACTTTCCTAAACCAATATCATAGACAAACGCATCTGTATCTTTTTCATCAATTTCTGCAACTCTGGCAAGTGGAATATCTTCATATAATATTTCTAACAGGACTGTCGCCATAACATCATCTGCATGAAATGATCCTGCATGAGTTATGAACTTTGCATCCTTTCCTTCTACTATCGTAATCATACTATCTCCTTATGTGCTCTTATATAATCATATCATTCTTATCTAAAATTTACACTAAGAAAAAAAGCCCTCCTGAAGGAAGGCTTAAAAAAAGGACCTGGCAGCTTGCTATTGTCGCGTCTTCACACTATCGTCGCCGTTATGATGCTTAACTTC
>NZ_JBHSEB010000051.1:0-19841 GCF_042651925.1 Catenibacterium sp. GCM10023432
ATATCGCATCGTTCATCGAGCCCTGAAATCTGTCATTCATCAAGTTTTTCATAAACTTTTGACTCTACCTGCATCATCTTTGGTCCAAGAAATTGTCCGCACCTCCCTATCATTACATCTTTACAAATTAAGCATGTTGCATATTTAATGAACTATAAATATTTTCTATTAGTTAGATAATCACTACGTATAATAATATTAAAATTAAAGAATATCATATTTATTTAATAATCGTATAAAATATCAATTAACATCATTTTAAATAAAGACAAAAGAAACAACCAAATCTGATTGTTCCCTTTTGCATATATGTTTAATTATACTTACAAATCCCTCACATATTACAATTAAATATACTTATCATTCTTACCCTTAGCCTTCTCTACTGGGTACTTTGCTTCATTCTGACTCATCTTCATATTCATTATTTCATCAGCATCTAATCCTAGCTTATCTAATAGATTCTGCCTATATACAATAACATCAGCAAGTTCTTCCTTCACATGCTGTAAATCACAATTATCATCAAACCACTGGAAACATTCTAATAGTTCTGCTGCTTCTATTACTATAGACTTAGCTAGACTAGCTGGTGAATGGAATTAATTCTACCCTTTATACACTGCAATTGCTTATTGTATACCGTTAGTATTCTAGTCATTAAATACTAAAACTTAATTCTTTAATTGAGATTAAATTTCAAAAATCTGTTTAATTTTTCTTTTATTCTATCTGGACTTTTTTCCTTTATTAGTCTGTATTTCTCTCATGTACATAAATGCAGATCTATATTTTGAAAAAGCAATTTGTTCAACTAATTCATTTGTAAAATCAACTAAATCAATCAATATTTTTTCCTGGTTTTCCTTAGGTAAATAATTTTTGCATATATTTATTTGATCATATACTTTATTAGATTCTTTAAATTGTATGCATTTTCTCACACTATTATCAATCAAATAAAGTAACAGTCTTCTAAATTCTCTTGTTCCTCTATTTTCTACATATGTAAAGAAATCATCATATGTATTATATAATCTAGTAATAATTTCTTGGGAAGCATTTCCACAGAAAAACTTATATGGCTGTTTGTTTGCAATGAACACTTCTCCAAACGGAATTCCTTTATCAATAACCCACGTAGCTATATCACTTATTGCTAAATCAAATATTTCTATAAAAATTCTTTTTAAATCTTGTTCCTTAAATTTTCCATATAAAGAATCTGACAAACTAAATCCTGTTCCCATTCTGATGTATTCACAAACACTTTCATACCCTTTGTATTTATATTCAAAATTACAATTATAGTATTCATGATTAAGAGCAAAATGATCCCATACTTCTGCTTTTCGTTTTTTCTCATCTACATATGCTTTCATATCAGATTTAATCTTTTGCATATCTTCATAATAACGTTTAAAAACACTCGTATAATCACCAAATACAGTCATTAGATATTTTAACATGTCTCCCGAATTATCAATAGTACCAAAAATTAACTCTTTTTCCAAAATCAAGCTCAGTTCATCTTCATAACGAACTGGTTTATGATTTAATATTTTTGTTCTCCATGACATGTAATATCCAAACTCATCCAATGTCATTCTTTCAAAATATAAGTCATCTTTATCAGCATCATTTTGGCATTCTCTTATACTATGTTCACATCTACCAGTGTCTACATAGACACGAGTGTAGAGAATAGATGATGGTGGATTAAGATGAAATTGGAATCTGCTAGGACGCTTGATTCTACCAACCAACTTGATACCACTAATATATTTTAATTGTGCGCATAATATTTCATCTTTAAGTTGATCATCCGATTTAAATACCTTTGCTATTTTTTGAATTTGTCTAACTTCCAAATTTATCTCTTTTAAATTCTCTTTGAGTTCTGATAAGTCTTCTTTTTTTATACTATCTGTTCCAAAATGAGGATAATCTATCTTTTCTATACTATCATCTTTATTCAAATATACATCAATCATAATTTATTTTTCCTATTAATTTTAAGTTTAAAATGTGGTAAGTTGATACAAAATATTGTTTTCAGACAGAATAAGAATACTTTTATTCGATATGTTTATATTATGCATTTCATACAATTTCTGTTGTATATTTAGAACACTTGCAACAAATCATTTCATCAATCATAAAATCCACAATTACAATTCTGTATACTTATCACTCTTACCCTTAGCCTTTTCTACAGGGTACTTAGCTTCATTCTGACTCATCTTCATATTCACTATCTCATCAGCATCTAATCCTAGCTTATCTAATAGATTCTGACTATATACAATCACATCAGCTAATTCTTCTTTAACATGCTGTAAATCATAATTATCATCAGACCACTGAAAACATTCTAATAGTTCTGCTGCTTCTATTACGATAGACTTAGCTAGATTAGCTGGTGAATGGAATTGATCCCAGTCTCTATCTTCTGTGAATTTTCTTATTCTATTTACTGTTTCTTCTCTCATGTTAGTTATCCTCTACTTTATACGTTCTCTTAAATAGTCTGCTAGTTCTTTATTGATACAATAAACATAACAGCCTTTCATTCCTCTTGTCATAAGAGTTCTATAAGTGTTTTTTATGATTTGATCCGCTTCTTTTAATGCTTTGTCTGGATCTTGTTTATATAGTTTCTTTATTCCCTTTAAAGACTAATCTGTTCTTGCGCACTTATTAAAATCAGTCACAATATGACCATCTTCATATCTCATATCATCGCCAATAATAACACCTGCATAATCAAACTCTAATCCTTGAGATGTATGAATGCATCCTATCTCATTAATAGAATTCTCATCTATCGCAAATGTAGAACTATTACCTAAATTCCAGCTCATTTCAAAGTCATCAATCTTTATATCATGTACTGTTGAATCGTTCTTACCTGCCTTAATCCATTCCTAGCAATAACCTGCTAACATTCTAGAACGATTATCTATCTGGTTCTTTTCAAATATCAAATCTCTTACTTCATTAGGTGTATCTAGGATCCTTATATCATAATCTATATCTTTTAGATCATAATTAGCTGTTTCTCTTATTTCTAATACATCATCTAACCATGCCAAGTATCCATTAGAACCATTACATCTGAATTGAGAAAGAAGTTCTAATTCAGATACTTCTGAATCAAGTTCTTTAGCCCATTTTCTTATTTCAGCAACAGAACCTATATCGCTTAGTGTGACTCTTTGACTCTCATCTATAAAGAATACACTACATAGACATGCGTTCATGATTTCTTTAATCTGGTTTTCTCCAACAACTCTAGGGCCTAACTGTGTTCTTGCAGTTAATCTATGTCCTTCATCACATAGTATTGTATCTATGATATTGGATTCAACATCTATATAAGAACCAGCACCTTTAAACATATTATTAATGCTACTATTCTTATGTCCTGTTAGTTTCTTTGCATAGACATTTCTAGGAGCACTATTCTTAGAAGTATATTGTACAAATAATCCTTCATTAGTAAGTTTTGATAATAGATTAATAGCGACTACAGTTTTACCAGTACCAGGACCACCTTTCACTACTACTGTACGTTTCTTGTAATCTTCCATGCACTTTAATGAAGTCTGTAATATTTCTTCATATACGACCTTCTGTTCATCAATCATGATAAACTCTTGATTACCTTCAATCATACTCTTAATAGAGTCCTGAAGGCTTTTAGAAGGCTTAATCTTACCGTTATCAATCTCATATAAGATTTGTTTATTATCACCTGTCTTTACAGACTTCTTAATAAACTCTCTTAACTTAGATACTTCACATCTCGCAAAGATAGGTGAATCTTCAACATATTCCTGATATTGATTCTGCTCTAATTTCTCTGGATTACTCTTTCTATAGTTATGTAGGTAAGCACATGGATGTAATTGGATATTCTCCATCTGTACATTCTGATTATAGTCATTTATCATGGCTGCATAAGACCATGCTTGATAGGAAGGATGTACTACTTTACGTACTGCACCACCAGTAAATGTTTCTACTAATGCATCCTGCCCAGTGACTGCTTCTACTTTATCCCATTGTTTTAATTCAATAACAACAACGTTAGGCTCTTTATTTTCTCCATATCCTGAGATGATAAAGTCTACTCTCTTAGATGTTTGAGGAATATTATACTCAATCGCAATACCAGAATCTTCCGGTATTGCTTGATCATTCAATACTTTATACATATATTCTAAAGAGTTCTCCCATGAACGGAATTCATTACGAGCAGTTTTTTTATGCATCTTAGTATATATTGTTTCTTCTATTTCCTGAGCAATAGAATCCATTTCTACTGCATGTAGAAAGTCATTTTTTATTCCTGAATATACAATCATCTGTCTACCTTCTTTCATTATTTAAGTGAGAGAATATGAATAACGTAATAGTTATAGAAAAATTATACAATCCTTTTTTGAAATATACTGAAAGCAATGCTAGAAGTAATCATTCGAAATTATTTTCTTTTAAGTAATCATCCAAATTATTTGAACGATACTCAAATTTATATGGATTTAAGCATACTTTTAATTTTTGATTCAAATGAATCATATCACTTAATTCTTTTTTAATATCTTTATCATTGCATTTCTCACGAATATAAAAAGCTTTTTCGATAAGTGTATAATCTCTAATACTTATCTTTTTCTTATCATCATATTCTTCAAACTGAATTTCTTTTAATTGCGGAAATTTTTTGTAAATTTCATTGAATACATCCTTTTCTTCTTTATTAATCTTAGCTAATTCTGTTTCAACTTCATACTTGCTTGCGCAATGAACAATCGCAGAAAGGTATTGATAAACAAATCCGCGTTTACCTTCATACAATAATCTCAAATTAAATATTTTACTGTAATAATCATTTGTTCTTTTAATTCTATTTATAACAAATTCATCGAAGTCATTAAAATCATCCTTCTCAATTATTTGTAAAATGGCTTTTTTATTTATATTCGTAAAGTATTGTACTAAGCCTTTGTTATACCTGTCAGCTAATGCGTATTTAGCAAATGCACAATTATGAGATAATACAATTACAGTTCTATTTTTCAGTTCTTTAGAAATTATATTATATATCTGATTCATTCTATAATCATCATAATCAGATGCAGGATCGTCAATTATAATAATGTTATTATTGTTTTTACACTCGTATATAAACATCAATAAAGCAACTAAATTTTTTTCACCATTTGATAAACCTGTTGGTCTATCTTTCTGTTCGACATCATTATTTAAAGTAATTTTATAGCCCTTAATACTCTTATTACTACTATAGGAAGCACTTATGCTGTATGGAATATCTAATGCTCTTAAATAATTATTTAAAGGCTGAACACGTTTGTTGAGTATAGTTTTTGTCTTATTTTTTGCTTGATTTATTTTGCCAATTACAGCCTTATTTTTTTTATTTATTTTTTTAGCAGCCATATATACATCCGGAAAAAATGTCTTTAATTCATCACTTATAGTCATATCAGTTTGTACATAAGCAGATATATTTAAATAATCAATATTTTGCATTTTATTTGCAATATTTTCATAGTCTTTTATTGCAATTTGTAAATTTCTTATTATATGTACCGCAGCATGAACTGATTTACTATTAAACGCCAATAAAGTATCTCCAGTAGTCGGAAGCTTATCATGTAATTCAATATATTTATCAACTGCTTTTGCTTCGAATTTATTAACAAAATCAATATATTTGGCATTGGATTTACTCAAACGCAAATTACAATAAGGACAATGTTCACTATCCCTATACTTTTCACCATCTTTAATCCACTTTAATTTCCCATTTGGCATTTTTTCAATTTGTGAAACATAACTTCTTTTATTAGTTGTATTTAAAGCACTCTCAAGTTTTAAAATTTTAGATTTTGCAGACAACTTATTATCTTTTGTTAAGGAAGAGCATCCAAGTTCTTTTTGTACTGTCTTGTATTCCTGAAACAAATTATCACTTTGATATAAACTTGTTCTTAATTCTTGGACTAAATTTTCTAATTCCTTAAGTTCCTTTCTTAGAGCTTTATCATCGTCCACTAAAATAGAATAGAAATTAGTATCTTTTTTATTGATGACATAATCGCTTAATTTATCCCTATCAAATACGGAGATATCATAGTTTTGTGACCCATCTACTTTTACAGATACCTCACCTTCAAAATCAACTGATTTATTATTTTCAAAATCCTTATTTAATAAAGCCTCAGATATAGAGCTTTTACCGCATCCTGATTTTCCATAAATAACATTGATTTTTCCTTCTTTAAAATCACATTTAAAATCATATAAATTCTTAAATCCAGATATTTCTACTCGCATATTAACTTCCCTCTCTCTATTGATTAATCACATAATTATGTATTACTTAACATATATAATACCACTTTTTTATCTTTAACACAGGATATTACCTACCTACCGCTTTATTTAGGCATTAATACTAATTAATGCACATTTTCTTCTTAATCAGTTTAAAAATAATGAAATTTTTTTATCTATAAATAAATTTATAAAAGGCATTTTTCATTAGCTATCAAACCCAACTGTGGCATGCAAAAAAAAAACGAAATATTATGAAACTATTGAACCTTTTCATTATCTAAATATCCATTAAAAATATCCACAATACCTTCCCCATTAACAATAAAAACCTGCTCCTCAAAAAGCAGGTTCGTAAAATTAAATGTTTTTTAATTATTCTCTTTCCAATACCTCGAAGGTCTCTTTACTTCATACTCAACAGCATACTCAAGATTCAAGTTATTAGGATTTAATAAAGTAATCGGCCATCCTACTTGTAAATCTTTTTCTTCTATACAACGATTATTCATACTAATATCTAGAATTTTCTCAAACTTAATCGGATTACCATCTAAATCTGCTATATATGAAACATTTTGTAATGAATCATTTACATACTTAACATTATACATATACACATCAGTATATTTAAAAGGTAATGATTTAAGATTTATACTTTCTTTTTCACCACACTCAGCAGTCAAATCAATACTTGTATTATCCGGTAATTCAACTTGAATCATTCCCTCAACATTAGTATCTACCCAATCAAATTGTTTTTTACACAATCTTATCAAATCATTTCTAATACATTCAGAAATAGTGATTTTTTCCTTTGTATTCGTCCACAATGTTTCTAATGCTTTTGTTTGATAAGAATTACGTATTTGCTTTAGTTGATTTAATCCTGAATCAACTGGTTCATCATCATGTAATAAGGACATTCTAATTTCTTTTGCAATAACTTCAGGAAAATCCCCTACTGCCAAATTAGCTGTTTTAAGTCTTTGCTGAATTCTTGTGTACATCTTTGCTTCTACACTATGCGGATACCAGACATTATATACATCTACCTGATCAGCTTTTTGTCCAAGTCTTGCTATTCTTCCAATTCGCTGTTCGAGTCTAGCTGGAGTCCATGGCACATCTACATTAATAAGCACCCTTGCTGCTTGGAGATTTAAACCCTCAGAAGCGGCATCAGAACAAAAGACTAGTTGAATATTTCCAGCAAACAATTCTCTTTTTATTTCATCTTTGCTAGTTTCTTTAGTTTTATCTCCTTTTACTATAACAGCTCGACTGCCTGTATAAACAGCATATGGATAATCAACATCACGACTATTAAACTCCTGCAATAGAGCATCTATCGTATCAGTATATCTAGAAAATAATAAAACAGCGTCATTCTCAGAAACACATCTTAAGCCTAGATTGATAGACTCAATAACTTTTCTATCGCCTACCATATCTAACAAATAATCTGCTTCTTTTACTAATGATAATAAATCTGACTTTTCAAGATTTATAGCACGAATAACATTTTTCACATTCTTTTCATCATTTAAATGTGAATCATAACAATCTTCATCAAACAAATCCCAATCATCATCTTCAAAACTTGAAATATCAACTCGTCCTGTAGGAATTTTACCAGTCGCATTAATTTCTGCTAATAGTCCTTCCGCTTTATGCAAACGTCTTTCTAAGCTCTTCTTACAAGAATATAGAGAAGATGCTACACGTTGTTGATAACTTATTTTAATAAATCCCAAAGGTATTATCCTATTAGGATTTAGCGCAATCTCCATCAAAAAACATTTAGTATGCAAATAGTAATTTACTCTACTATAGAATTTTTCAATTTCATCCGAATTATATAAATTCACTTGTTCAAGATTTCTTTTTGGAAACTTATATCCTACAGCAGTTAAAGACTTTCTTGTATTTCTTACAGTCAAAAGTCTAGCTGGGTGCAATTTAATAAATACACTTTTAAAACAATCCCATCGCTTCAGAATATATTCTGCTCTTTCCAAACTATCTACAGATTTATATTCGTTCTTAAAAAAACTTACAAGTTCTTGTTCTTCACTACTCAAAGTACTTGTGTCTGGATTCATCTTCTTTAAGGTTGTATACAGCAAATTACCTGCGATTGAAGTATCTGATAAACTTAGCTTACTATCGCTACCAATAACACTTAAAGATAGATTGTAATTATCTTCTTTTTCCCACAGTTTTGGTAAACCTAATAGTTTTAACATCGCATGATATTCAAAAGCTTCTTTCTGCATAGGGGTAGCTGTAGCCAAAATAAGATGTGGAATTTTCTTTGATACTTCTTCTAGCATTTTATATAACTGTGTCTTTTTACGTTTTCCAGATATATCTGATGTAACACGAGCAGCATGTGCTTCATCAACAATTAATAATTCCGGAAGTATTGTATCCTTTTTCAAAAATACACTCGTATTACCTTTAGTACCCCTTGCATACTGTGCAGACATAAGAATTATATCTGGACTTCTGATTCCTAAAGGATTTCTACCATTCATAGGAATAACACCTTGTCTAATAGACCTATATGATTTATCTCCAGAATCATATAACCACGCATCTATTTCAAAATGTTTATATAATTCTTCCTGCCATTGGTTTAATACAGATTTAGGAGTAAGTATAACCACTCTTTTAATGTCAGCATATTTAATCAAAAAAGCAAGTGTAGCTGCAGCTTCAAATGTTTTACCAAGCCCCACCTCATCAGAAAACATAACCCTTACAGGCCATCTTGATAATGCATCAATAACAGTTCTTTCCTGATGCATATAAAGAGATGGAATATCACCAGAAACAAAAAAGTTAGCTGGCATCTCAGCCATTTTAGCAATAATATTCATTTCAATAGCATTATCCATATTATCCAATTCCATATTTATCTACCAAGTATATCTAAAACCTTGTTGCAGAGTTCACCATCTCCATCAACACTTCTTCTTGTAATAACATTGTTATCAGCTAATTGAACTAATGTTTCTACAAGTTTCTTCTTCTGCTTAACTGAAAGAACTTTTCCTTTTCTTTCATTTGCAATAATACTCTTTAAGAATCTAACTGACCAATCGTTTAAAACCTTAAAATCTTCATCTTTTTTCAAGAAATGTTTAAGCTCATCAGGTTCAATTTCTAAAACCCTTTCTTCTACAGGTAAACCTGAAATTTCAATCATCTTGTTGTAGACATACTCACTATACGTTATATGCTTATCATCCATCTTAAATTTATCTTTATCATTTTTCAATCCCTGAAGGGCTTCTATAATTTCTTCATCACTGGCATTTCCTAACATTGTCCAAGTAGTTTTAGGTGGATTAACATCTGAAATCATATCTAATATTTCTGAATTTAATGCACCTAATGACAACAATGCTTCTAACTCAGAAGGAGTCGCTTTAATAAAAGCAGCAGTTCCAGATAAATCTAAGCCTTCAGAATAAAATAAATCAGAAATACTACTTATCTTATCACCTAGTTTTATATCTTTATCTTCCCAATTAGTCTTAATTTGATCTAATGCTTCTACTTTATTCATACTATCCCTCCTTCTTAGTCGTTCTTTCTTTTATCCATTCATTTCTTATCATTAAAGATTCAGATGTTTCATAATGCAGTTTCTCTACTAAAACTCTATATATAGCATCTGAAGTTGCTAATATTTTCTGTACTTCTGAGTCAATTCTCTTTTCCCATAATTGATGATTTTTGAAGAGAATTACTTGTAATTCTGCATTATCATCTTCATCTAATGGCTCCTGATAAATATAGTCAAACGGGGCATCAATAATGTCTGATTCTTTTTCTAAATAGACAATAGCTATTTCCTGACCACCTTTAAGTATCAATGATTCTTCTTTAACAATCGCGCCTATACTTTCATTAATACTTGTTTCTTTCTTTTGATGCTCAGGTGAAATCTTCTCAGCTGATTTATCAGTTTCGTTTGATGAAGTTAATTCACCTGTACCATAATCAGCATTTAATTTAGAAACAATTCTCTTTAGTTCAGTTGGTTTACTAATATTTCCTTTTCTACTCACATCTCTAGATGCAGAAACTATATCTTTCAAAAATTCATGCATATGACTTCTTGAAGCTTCCCAACTATCACTTTGCTGTGTACCCTGCTTATAGAAAGTTGCTTCTAAGAAATCCATATTTACTTCACCGATAATTCTACTTGTCATCAAGTGAGGCTTGAACCAAGATTTATCCCATTTTTCAACAAGCTGATTATTTCTATAGATATTAAAACCATATAAGCCATCATTGTGAGTTTGTGAATCTAGTGCTACCCATCCAGTAATATGATATTCATCATTAGAACCAAATGTTTCATCGATAATAATTTTAGTATTTGGAATAAAATTATACTGTTTCGGTATAGCTTCGTATTTAGAACCCTCATCAGTAATTACAGTAATCTTATCTCCTCTTTCAAGATGACCTTTAAATGCTTCTCCTAGGTATTCAAGAACTGAACTTGCAAATGTATGTCTATCATTTAATCTTTTAATTACAAATGCTGTACCATGAGTCATATTCTTGATAGGTGACGCTATAAATGACTTTTCTTCTTCAATAACAACATCCCATGCATCTTTACCAGTAGGTCTATTGCTATAATCCTTAATATCAAACTCTACATGAAGCTCAGTATCTTCATTCGCGCTTTTTGTGTATATTTCATAGAACTTCCCTAAAGTTGAGCATGATGTTTTAAATCCCATGCCGAAATGACCTTTTGCGCCTTCGCCTCTTTCAATATGTTTAGACATATCCTCAGCAATACAAACTGCCTTTTCAAGAACATCTGCTGTCATACCTTTCCCATTATCCATAACAACAATATTCCCATTTCTCATATCAATAGTAATATTCAATTTTTCATCATTATATCGAGCATCAAAACAATTAGCCACTAATTCCCCTATCGCTTCTGCTGGTTTCTGATTGGTTGCTCCAATTGTTTCCATCAATCTAGGTGATGGATAATTCTTTACTACTCTCTTTGCCATATTCAATCCTTCCTAAATTCACAATTCTCTATATATCCTTCTACAAATATAGCTATTTTAATTACTTTCCCATATAGTATTGATACTCTTATAGTGTAAACTTAAAATATTCTTTCTAAATCAATCCTAATTCTTTCAACTGTTTTAATACATATGTTCTATTTAGCCAAAAACTCTGTCTAGTCATCCATTCACCATTTGGTAATTGATCCGCATGTTTTGCAATATTCCCACTCATATAACCATTATTAAGCTTGTAAGCAGATTTTGGAGAATGCGGACGCATATGAATGATTTCTGTATCTTTCATCCCTGGCAGGTTATTAGAAACCGATAATTCGCCTTTCGAATTTTTATTGAAATTAAATTGAACACCATTCTTAATAATGTTTTTATACTCATTCCATTCATTAAACACTATCTCGTTTAAATCATGGTAGGGCATATGCCAGAACTGTGCCCCTTTTAAAACATAGTGGTCATCTTCTTTTTGAAATACTACAAATAAGAATTGGGTTGTATCAAAATAATTAAAAACCTTAGAATCTTCCCATTCTTCTTCAATTAATTCCTTAAATTTAAATGGCGAAAAAGACATACTTTCTTTATTTTTGCCATTTTCCTCAAGACGAATAGTCTTAACTACAATATTTGCTTTTTCAAATTCTGCAGCCTGATTTGTTTTAATCCCTAACATTCTAAAAGATAAATCTTTCCATTGTGCCTTATTTTTATTGTATACTCTGCCATAGTATTTACATAACTCTTTATCAGTACGTCCGATATTCTTATTTATTAACTCTAAGGCATATTCTTTAAAACTCTTATCTATAGATTCTTTAACTATAGATTCACAAGGAACTTTATCTTTTAGTACATACTCCTTCAAAATATAATTCATATACGATATCTTGAAACAGTAATTTCTTTTCTTGGCTGGAATATGTTCACCATAATACTGCGGTCTCATACTCTTTTTAGCTGTCGCACCTTTTGTACAAGCTCCTAGATACATTGTATCTCCTTCACTCAATTCATGTGCTTTACCTTGTTTAATTTTTTCATTTATGAGATTATAATCATCAATAATAACTTTTAAATCTTCTTTTGGAGGGCTAAATAAATTGATGAACTTAATTGTATAGTCCAATCTATTAATAGATTTATCTCTTAAATAGTGAATCAATAATATTTTTCTTATTTTATCCCATACATGACTCTTAAAGAAATCTTCCTCTACTGGTTCATTATAGGAAATGTTAGTAATAGATAATCTTTCACCTGCTTTAAATTCACCTTTTTTATTTATATCGATAGGAGTCTGTTTTAACTCTAAACCTGTTTTATTAAAATCAGCTTCCTGCTTTCCGTTAGGATCATAGCCAAAATAATACTTCTCAATTAAGTTTCCTAATTGACCTTTAGCATTCTCATTTAAAGAGGGGGCTGCAGTATAAGTACCTGACTGTTCCTTAACAACCATCGTATTAGAATTTCTCTTATTATCTTCATAACTCTTATATGGACTCTTTTCATATTCATTTAAAATCTCATGAAAAGTCATTCCTTCTAGTTGTTTAGCATATGAGTATATGCTTTCAATATTAGAATCATCATAATCAAATAGCTTCATACTTCTCACCCTTTCCTCTCAAATATAGAATAATCTTATGTTAAAGACATAAGATTACTGTTCTTCATCAATTATTTTATCTAGAACCTTAGCCATTCTTGTAATCATAGGTACAACCAATGCATTCCCCATACAGAAGAATCTCATTCTAGTAGGCATACCAGTATTAGTCCAATCATCATCAAAGCCTTGTAAACGTTCTGCTTCAATTGGAGTTAATGTTCTTAACTTCCCAGTTTTTGGATCTGATACTACATGCGTACTTCTATTTAATGTAGATTCACTTGTTAACATAGTTCTACCAGGTTTATCCCATGAGTCAGGAAAACCTACTGGTCCTTCAGAAAAGACATATTCATGCCCAGTTTTAGAAACTCTATTAATCTTTTTTGCACCTTTTAAGTAAGTCCACTTGCTCATCTTTTCAGATGAAATATAAAAATTTTCATCTACATCAGACTGAAGAATTTCACCTAACAAGATTGGCTTTTCCAATACTGGAACAACCTTATTCGTATAAATTTTACCATTTCTCATTATGCCAGCTGGCTTGAAATCAAATGAGAACTTATCAGTCATTTCAATAAGATCATCTAATAGTTCTCCTTCGAAACACTCTTCTATTTGTTCAATAGGAAAAGCTTGAGCCATAAATCCATCAGTATTGATCATAGCTAATTCAGTGTATTTATTCATAGATTCAGCATACTGTGTATCATTTCTATAAGCAAAAATAAATACTCTTCTTCTACGCTGTGCTGCACCATATTCAGCTGCATTTACCACTCTCCATTCAGCTGAATAACCTAATCCATTTAAACAACTTAATATAATACCAAAATCTCTACCACGCTGTTTTGCAGGTGATTTAAGTAATCTATCTACATTTTCAAAAATACAAAAAGCAGGTTTCTTGGCTTCAATAACATCTCTAATTTGCCACCAAAGTACACCTTTTTTACCTTCAATTCCTTTAGAACTTGAAAGTGATTGTGCAACAGAATAATCCTGACATGGAAAACCACCTACTAAAAGAGTATGATCAGGAATATTATTCTTATCTACAACAGAAATATCCTCACCTGTGTGAATTTCTCCATTCATATCCAAAGAATTTCCAAAATGTTCTACATAGCATTGATTGGCCCATTGAGTACGTGCTCCTGGTTCCCATTGTGAAAACCACACAGTTTCCCAGTTAGAATTTGCTCTTTCAAATCCTAATCTGAATCCTCCTACACCAGCAAATAATTCACAAATCGTTTTTTTCATAAAGTCCTCCTAGTTATTAACTTCTCACTTATCTTTTAGAATCTAAGCTTTGCTTTGAACACTATCAAACGATAGATCGTGATTCTAATATTCGTGGGTGTTAACCCATATAAAAAAGAAGGTACCAACTTAATTATGATTAAATTGGCCTCTTTTTCGTAAAGTAAATTATATCAACTCTCTATATGCAAATGAAGGATTTTTTTATATTTAATATTTATAAACATAGTGTGATTCTAACGATAACATAATCCATCATGAATAACAGTGAAATAAACCCCTAATAAACTTACTATTTTTTACTGCTTCGATAACTCCAAAGATAGATTTTATATTACTTTACCCACCTATAACACCATGATTGGCCTTTAGAAAACGCACTTTTTAATGCAGTAATAGAAAAACTTTCTCTAACTCCTGTCAATTGCAAACTTCCCGTTTTATTAGTTGCTTCCACATCAACTATTTCAGCAACAATCATCTCAGTTCCATCATCTTCAACTACTGCATATTCAGTAAAATCATATATAAATCTTTTGCCATTATACAATGTATGTCTGAATGATCTCGGACTTGTTTCAGTCAAACTTAAGTCAAATAGTCTTAGTACATGTCCACTAAACAATCGCTGTAATTGATTGATGTTTCTAGATAACCCATAAATTTTACCTGTTCTACTCACCGGCACCAACTTATCGCTTGTTATTTCAGCCGTTTTTTGTTCATATAATTCTATCAATTGCTTATCATGAATAGAAGCTAATAGATATTGCGAATTTGCTGATTTTTGATTATATTTCTCTTGAATTATATCTAATTGTTTCTTAGAATCCTGAGCTTCATTTCCAGATAAAATAGAACTATGCTTTCTTGATAAAGACTTAATAACATCATCAAATGAACCTAATGATTCAACTGCACCAAAGTATGGAGAATAGTAATAACTAATACTGTTATCATAAAGATTAATCATAATATGGTGGAAAAAATCAATATCGACTATAGTGCCATGGATTTTACCATCTAGCCCTAAATCTTTTAATTCCTTTGATAGCTGTTCCTGAAGTTTTCTTAATGGAATCATAGATTGCAAATATTTAGACAAAATAATATCAAAATTCTCACAAACCCAACTCATTTCTGTTGATGATGTTAATTTTTTTGTTGCACCACCATTTACTATAGAAATTCCTTTTGAAACTCCTGTCTTCCTCAATAAAAAGAATCCATAATATCCCTTACGCTTGAGAACATAGAAATCAGTATCACCATTCTTTAATCTATTATTTAATAGCTTTCCATTACCTATTTTTTCACCAATATATCTATAAAACTCTAAATAATCATCTACTGAGGTCTTATATAATCCTTCGCCTAATTCACCGTATGGATTTAAATATAATCCAGTTGTTGCTTTCTTGAAGTAAATATCATTACTTTTATAGCCAATCTGATTATCTGCATAAACAACTTTCTCTTCGTTCTTTATGAATTCATTTATATGTGTATGTCCAGTAAAGTAAATAGCTTCCTTTTCATAATGATTATTCAAACAAGCAGATACAGGATAATGAGATACACATATAAAACAAAGACCATGCTTTTTAGCATATGATAATGCATCATAATATCCTTTCTCAAAAGCATCAGTTTCTTTTATCTCGTCTTCTCTTGAAAATCCCTTGCAACATACTAAACTATCTGCATTCCAAACTGTATCATACTTAGCAAATCCTGTACCACCATAAATGAGACATTCATCACCTATTTTATAAGTATTATGTAAAAGCATGATTCCTATTTTTGATAACTGATTCTTATAATATTCCACTCCTGCATCCACATTTTCAAACGCAATATAATCATGGTTACCCAAAACCACAAAAACACTTCCTCGATACGAATGCTTATAATCTAATAACGTTATTTCTTCAACTTTCTTACAATATTGACTTTCAAACGATTCAATTTCATGTTTTATTTTTTCTCTATGACATTTATAATCTTCTATCTCTTTGTACTTCTTCTCTTTTAAATCCAATAAAGAAACTACCACTTCTATTTTTCTTATAACTAAATCTGGTAATTCTATGGATTTAAAACTTTTTACCTTTCGATAGTATTCAAATGCACTTGTATTAGAATCAGTAGGTTTATATTTCTTCTTGTATTTATCAAACTTTATAAAATCAAACTCTGGAAGAAGTTCCCTTTTCAATTTTTCTATACTCATTGACAACTTAGCATATGAAATCTTATACCACTGATCATCAGCAATCATTTCTTTCATTGCTTTCAATTTACTCAATTCATTTCTAAATCTTTTAAAACTGACTAAATCATACCTTCTCATGTAGTATGAGAAAAATTCCATAAAGAGTTCTTTATCTGAAGAAATATCTCCATCAAATATAACAATATCTGATGATAAAGATGAATTATAGAGTCTATCTCCAATTATACGTATCATCTTCTCTTCATCATTATCATAATATTTTAAATGATGTCCCAAATGAATATCTGAAATATATGAAATTTGTATTCTAGAATCATCACTATAATATGAAAGAGAATTTCCTAATTGATCTACCACAGCTAATTGTTGATTTAAAGCTTGAAGTTCATTCTTATCTGAACGCCAAGTATATAAACTTTTTGAATAATCCGAGATTTGATTTGCCGGATTCTTGTTAGAACAATCTGGATTTTTGCAATGTAGCCAATTGACGCAAGTTATACTGCCATCATCCATATAATAAATCTTACCGCATTTATTACATCTTACTTTATATAACTGTTTCTCTCTAATTGCAGTCAAAAGACTAAAAGAAGTATTTGGATGCTGATCATGATAAAGAAACATTTCTACATTTTCAAAATCACGATAATGATTTCTAAACTTGTCTATAAAAGTTATAGGCATTGAATCTTTATTATAATAGGCATTTGTTTCCTCTTCACTTAATTCGAAATATTCATAAAAATTATAAAGAATCCTATAGTAACTATATTCAAACTTATTCCACTCTTTCTCAGCAAGTTGTTTAATTATAGGCACAATATCTGCCTCAGCTTCTTCACAACCTCCGATGACTTCTAGACAACCGTATTTATCTCCTATTTTTAATTCCATAAGCATTTCTCCACTTCTAATGGTCTGACTGCCAAAATATGCGTTTAGATTTTGTACTAATAGTTAATACAAACATCCTTCTTCATAGCCTTCCCATTTTCTCCACTCTTCTGCAAACAGGTTTCTACCACATTCCAGTGAACGTTGACATCTATCCAAAAAAATATTCTTTTCCTCCCTCTTGCAAAAATAATATTTACCTGTATCAGAATCATAGGCAAGCATTCCATCAGGTTCCAAAAAATAACATCCTCTATCAGTTCCAAACACATCATCGTAAACATACATACATTTAAGATCTACGTGATCATAAGTTTCAACTGTATTTTGTTTTCTCTTTTTCCTTTTCATATACCTGAACTATCACTTTCTCACAAGAATCTTATCTCTTATTTTGACTCACTAATCAATTATTCTCTTAAAACATCCTAAGGATTTAATATCCCTACATAGGAAGGTGTTTCCATAAAAATTATAGCGAACTTACAATATATAAGAAGCTTTATTATCTGGATACTCTACTTTTATACTTTCCACTCCAACTTCATAGAAAATTAATCCATTAACCTCTTTAACTCATTCATATTTCAAATAGAACTCCTTAACCATCCTATCAAACTTCTCTGGATCCTCTTTATATAAGTCATATACCTCTCTAAAAATCTTACTACTATTCTTCAAACCTTCCTTACCACCAGTCACAATATAATGAATAGTTGCTACTTGCATAGATAATCCTGTTACATTCCTAAACTTATCATCTACTATCCATCCTTTTAATCGTGCTCTTCTATTTAGAATCTCAGACAATTGTTTTAGTTTATCCTTATCAATACTAAGAGTCTGCCCTGATTTAAAATACAAATCATATAATGCAACAGCTTCTTCTAAATCCCAATTAATTCTTTTCATTCCTAAATCTCCTAAATATCAACAATTCTTCTTTTGATGTTCTTTATTACAATTATATACCTATTCCAATCTTTTTGTATCTCCTGACCATTCGATAACAACTATTATTAGGCGTCATTATAAAATGTTTAAATTTCTTTTACACCATTCCTATTTCTCTTCTAACTTTCCGCATACTACAACTTAATTTTTATAGTTATAATTTTCGTTGACATGAAAAAAGACCACTAGATTTCTCTAGCAATCTTATTAGAATAATGTAAATAGAATCAAACTACATATCGCAATAGCAACAGCTGGTGGATCAACATGAGTACCACAATCAGTATTGAATACCATGCCAAATAATAAACCAATGAAATGTGCAATAACCCCAAATACAATTGCTACCGCAATAAGAATATTTCCAGTTTGTGCAATGGCATAACCAGCAACAAGAGTTGTATGATGTGTTGCTGGGAATGCTGGATCATTTAATGCGAATATAAGTGATAAAGCACTAATTGAGAAACCTATTGTATATAGACCTGTTTTTTTCGCAAAATAAGCCATTACTGTAGAAACAGCTAAACCAATTAATAACTGGAATAACCAGAAACTAACAGATGCATTCTTTAAAAAATCAAGTTTCTTTCTATTATAAGTATTTTCTTTGTTGAATAATAGTCTTCCAAGTACTCCTACTAAAATAACAGATACTGCACCAGCATCTACTGGAAAACCAAAATAATTCTCAAAATCAAAGATTAAATAACCTAATATACCACCTAATGCACCAACTAATAAAACATAAGGATCATTTGTGAAAGCAAGTGATCTTGATGTTTCAACACCTCTGATATCATGTTTAGTACCAGTATAAGCAGTTGCTAAACCAGCTGCATTGAAGATAATACATAGCAAAAATAAATTATTTGATATCACTTCATTTAAGAATGTTGTATCAATCCCACAATGATTAAATATGATAACGAGTAGACCAACAAAACCTGTACATATAAAGGTTTGTGTTCCACCTATAAGAGTCCCTAAAATACCTGCAAAAAAAGCTAATATAATTGATGATAGTAAAAACATAATAGTTTGTCTTCTAATTTTTTTATTCATATACATAATCACGCCGATGTAAAATAGTTTACATTACATAGGCATTTTGGTTTGTGAATCATTCTGATTTGGTATTGTTGTTGGAGTATATCTTCCACAAAGTAGTATTGTCTTATGTTATTGATTGGTGCGATTATTTACTATATGACATAATCTCTTAATGGAATGATCATCTACCCTGACAGATACTTCACCTACTGCTTTATTGCTAAATAACAAATTCCCCTCCCTATTGATTTAGGATATCTAGTTTCCTGGGGGTTATTATATCCTATCCATCTATCAAACGTAAGCGCCAAATTATATAGTGTACCTAAAAAGGACGATTAAATCGAAAATGTGATTTAATCGTCCTTTA
>NZ_JBHSEB010000052.1:0-2171 GCF_042651925.1 Catenibacterium sp. GCM10023432
ATATCGCATCGTTCATCGAGCCCTGAAATCTGTCATTCATCAAGTTTTTCATAAACTTTTGACTCTACCTGTCACTCTTAGACCATCCATTTGATGAGCAAGTACTGCAAGTTCATCACGTCCTTGAATTGTCATAGGATGAGATAAATCACCATGGGACATATTGAGTATTTCCTGTTTTAAACATTCAATATATTTAACTTTATGACGAATAAAAAAGAAAGTAGGAAGAAGGAATGTGAGGAAAGAAGTAAACAAAGCAGCATAGAAATAATACTTAATATACTTAAGCAAGTTCATATCATACAGTTCTACTTCAGCTTTTTGATCCTTAAATTGGATTGTCTTTGTATAAACCATATTATAAGCATCTGTTTCAAAGTCATTTTGTAAGATATAAAGTGGTGTAATCATACTCACTGGCTCTGTAAGAACAGTGGCATAATTACCTGCTACATAATACTCATTCACATTATCATAAATATAAACAGACAAATAAGGGTCTTTTGTCTTAATTAATTTCTTAATCTTTTTCTTATCAGTTAGATTCACATCTTTCGCTTTTTCTTTAAAATCCTTAAAGAACTTTGTTCTTTTTTCTTTAATACCAGCAATATCATCAACAAAAGAATAATAATGGGAAATCTGTTCTCTAAAACAGCTATAGACAAGTACAGCAGAAATACTAGAGACAATCAATATCATAACAATCTTAGATGCAAGACTTACATATCTCTTACTCACAATAATATCCTTTACCCCAGATTGTTTTGATATGTTCAGGATTTGTAGGATCCTTTTCAATCTTTTGTCTTAAATGTCTAATATGCACCATGATTGTATTGTTTGCCCCATAATAATATTCTTCATGCCAGATAGCTTCAAATAGCTGACTAGGAGAAATAACCTGCTGTTTATTCATTAATAGATACTCTAGAATATTATATTCTAAATCTGTTAAGTTGAGTTTCTCTCCATCTATTGATGCTGTACGTTTCGCACTATTGACTTCTATATTACCTGTCTTATATATCATCTGTTTTTCTTGTGTCGTACCTTTACCCTGATACACATGATAACGTCTCAGTAATGCTTTCACACGCCCATTTAATTCATTATAAGAAAATGGCTTAGTCAGATAATCATCACCCCCACTAGAAAAACCTAATGTCTTATCACTATCCTGCCCTTTTGCGGTTAAAAAGAGAATAGGGGCTTTTGTTTTCTCTCTTAATAGAACACAAGCCTGATATCCATTCATCTCTGGCATCATCACATCAAGAATAATGAGATCCGTATCATCATCCACTAATTCGAGTGCTTCTTTTCCATTACTTGCTTCTATCACTTCATACCCTTCACTTGATAATAATACCTGGATGACTTCACGTATATCCTTATCATCATCCACAACTATGATCTTTTCGTTCATAACTATCTCCAATCCTTTGCCTTCACCCAATTTTCATGAGGTAACATATGACTAAGATGATCCATCACCTTGGATTGTGAACTATACATACCAGTCAACTTCATTTTCTTCTTTAAATAACTTGAAGATATAAAATTGAGGTGTTTAGGCATATTCTTTTTTCTATAGTATTTACCGAAATAGACAAGCTGGTTCATATCCACACGACTATCTTTTCTTACTATATAAGATGTCATCTGATGGTGAATATGACCATATTCTCCATCTGGATTATGTGTGACTACAGTTTTCCATTTCTTCTTACTTAATATATAGTGTACATCATTTTTAATATCTTTTCTTGCTTTATCCCAGTTATCTCTCTGTCCATTTGTCTTATCTGGATAATTAAACATTACACCTGTATTATGTGTGGCTTTCATGACATTCATGAATTCTTTTCTTCTTGTTTTATTATTACCATTTGTTAGACATACAACAAGATAATGTTTCTTTAAAAGATGACTGCCACCCCAGATTGTTTCATCATCAGGATGTGCTACAAACATCACAGAATCTATATTTTTTAGATTTAATCCATCAACCATCTTCTTATGCTTAATCGTATGATTAGAACCAAATAATGAACTAATCATCAACAAAGAACTGATTGTCAACATTTTTAAATTATTCATATTTTCCTCCATTTCCCCGCACCTTCGTTGCGCGGACACAAATATATAACCAAACTCAAATCCAC
>NZ_JBHSEB010000053.1:0-54573 GCF_042651925.1 Catenibacterium sp. GCM10023432
GAAGGATATGGTTGACCATTATCCCTATAAGATTGGTTCTGTGTTAACAGGCGATGAAACATACATCAAATTAAGAGGAAAGAATCAGTATGTATTCTTCTGGTCAGACCCTAGTTCAAAGATCATCACATCTCATACCATCTATCCCACACGTGATACAGAATGCGCCTGTAGGTCAATCTATGACTGTCTGAAACACTATAACGGAAAGATTCCAGAGAACCTTACACTCATCACTGATGGCAATCCTATTTATAATGCAGCTCAGGTATTCTTTGATATCAACGGCATCAAGTTCGACCTTCATCAGGTAATCGGCGTTAAGAACAAGGATGAGATATCTAAGAAGTACAGACCCTTCAAGCAGATTGAAGAGAGACTGAATCGAACATACAAACAGAACTACTATGGCACTAACGGCTACGACAAGTTAGAAGGTGCCAATAGCTATATGATTCTTTTTGCATGCTTCTATAATTTTCTGAGACAACATTCATCACTGAAGTACAAGACACCTGTATCTGGCTTGTTTGATAATAATATGCTTATGCCTGATCAGTGGCTCAAGCTCATAGAGATATCACATCAGTACCATCCAGCAGACAATTAATCATTTCTCCAGATAGTGCTCCAGGAGACGATACCCTCATTGCGCCTTTTTAGGTGTTTTTTTATTACCTTTATAATCATTTGGTTTAGAAAAATTCAAAATATTCAATTTTAATACTACATGAATGATATCGCATCGTTCATCGAGCCCTGAAATCTGTCATTCATCAAGTTTTTCATAAACTTTTGACTCTACCAAGTATTCTATAAATAATAAGTAGAAAAGTACAATGCCAGTTTTGTATTATGCTATAATGTGAGTGCATAGTGAGGAGGAATATTAAATGATTGAAATTGGACAAGTTGAACAATTATTAGCTGTTTCTAAATATGGAACATTATCTAAAGCGGCTGAAGCATTACATATCTCTCAGCCAGCTCTTTCTCGTGCCATGCAGAAGCTTGAAGAAGAACTGCAGGTTCCTATTTTTGACCGTGAAAAGAATCGTATTACTTTAAATGCGACTGGTAAAGTAGCAGTTGATTATGCACAGAAGGTATTATTTTCTGCAAATGATATGATTGCTCGTGTACGTGAATATGATCGTATGACTCATACAATTAGTATTGGATCATGCGCACCTGCGCCTTTATGGGATTTAGTACCTTATGCTGGTAAGATATATGAAGATATGGCTATTTCTTCAGAAATAAAAATGCCAGATATCTTATTATCTGGTTTAGAGAATGATTTATATACAGCTGTTGTATTAAATAAGATTCCTGATAGTAAAGAATTATATTATGCGTTATATGATACAGAAACATTGTATTTCTCATTAGCACCTGATCATCCTCTTGCAGACAGTAAAGCATTATTCTTTAAGAATCTAGATGGTCAGACAATGCTGTTGTATTCTAGAATTGGTGTATGGTATCCAATGCATTTAGAAACACAGCCTCATACTCATTTTATTCTTCAGGATAATAGAGAAGTATTTATGGATCTGACTCAGAATTCTACTCTTCCTACATTTATTTCTGATTTATCTATAGAAAGAGATGGCAAGCCAGATAATAGAAAGATTATTCCAATCATAGATAAAGAAGCGACTAATAGTTTCTATCTTGTATGTAAGAAAAAGAATAAGAAACTATTAGAACCACTTTATCGTGCTGTAGAAAAAAGATTAGAAAAGAAAAAGAAGTAGTTATTAAAAACTACTTCTTTTTAGAATCCTAGATAACCTAGAATAGCACTGACATAGAATAAGATACCTGCAACGATTAATAAATAGTTAGACCAAGTGCTTTTCTTCTTTAAATAGAATGTATTCGCCTGTTCCCCTAAATAAATAGGATATTCCTGTCCTTTTACATAATCTTTTTCAATCTTTTCTACTTTAAATTCCTGGATAGATGCCTGGTTATACTTCTTTGTACCATAAGAATACTGGAAGATAGGACGACAATATAAGTTATTGACTTTCTTATAACCATGGTAAATTCCTTTAATTTCTCTTTTATCTTTCTTAAAGAAGATTTCATAGATTCCATAAGCCATGAGTAGTGTTCCTAAAATAATAGATAGGATAATCATGAATGGAGATCCTGATTTAAAAGAGAAGAATGAAGTGTTCATATTCATATATTCTACCTCCATAGAGTATTCTACCAATATTTCGTGAGTAAACAATATTTTTTTTGATTTTTCGTGTATAATATAGAATGTAATAAAGGGGGTTCTCATGGATATTATTAAAAACTTAAAGTCACGTTTTGATTCTGTGCAATGTGATTTTCTTATTGCGGTTGCCGCAATATTCCTTCCTTTCTATATTACTGTAGTGATTCATGCAATTATATTCTTTAAATGGATTAAACAGGGTGAAGTAAAGAAAGGTTATGAAGAAGCAAAACGCAGTAAATATATTATTTTCTTTTCAGCACTTATTTTCTTAACAAGTGTCTTTTATCAGAACTGGCCAGGAGCTGGTGTATCATTAGGTTATTTGATGTTATATAGTATGACACTTGTATATAGACGTCATGCAAGTGAAGAACTATTTGATACAATGTTGAATATAGTGATTGGTTTAAGTGTATTTGCAAGTGTATGGGCTATTATTGAATATATCTTCATCTTAAGACAGTTTGATCTTGAAGGATGGTATTTGGTTGTATTTAATGCACCACAGTATCGTACGAATGCGATGTTCTTTAATGCGAACTACTATGCAATGATGATTGAGTTCTTTGTGGCTATTTGCTTCTATAAGTTCTTGAAGTATACTCATAATCATGGATTCATGAATCATATTAAAGAAATAGTGATTATTGGTTTAATTACATTACTTAACTTATTCTGTCTATATTTAACAGGATGTCGTACTGCTTGGCCTGCACTTGCTGGTGGTCTTGCGATTATGTTGTTGTTTAATCGTAATTATAAGAGTTTTGGTGGTATTTGTGCTGTAGGTGCAGCCGGTGTTGGTTTCTTTATCGCAAAACCTCAATATATTCCACGTATGAGCAATATTGTGAAATACTTAGGGGTAAGAAGACATATCTGGGAAGTTGCTATTCAGAACATTAAGACACATTTCTTATTTGGTGAAGGACCTATGACATACTGGCACATTTATGCACAATATAATGGGCATCCTACACAGCATTCACATAATATCTTTATTGATCCTGTTTTATGTTTTGGGATTATAGGATTATTAGTGATTGCACCGTTCTTCATTGAAAATATTAAACGTTTATATCGCTTATTAAGAACTAAGTGTAACCCTACTCTTGTTGCTTTAATTGTAGGCTATATTGTGATGATCTATATTCATGGATTACTCGATTATACAATCTTCTTTGTATCAACTGGATTCTTATTTGCGATGATAGTAAGCAGCTTTGACATTTATAGAAAAGATATTGATCAATAAGGCAATGATTCATTGCCTTTTTAATAAGGAGAAAAAGAATGGATAAAGAACTTTATGAGACTTATGTAAGAATCTTAAATAAGGAACTCGTAACTGCCATGGGATGTACAGAACCTATCGCAATTGCGTATGCAGGAAGTCTCGCAAGAAAGGCATTAGGTGGTATGCCAAATAAGATCTTGATTGAAGTCAGTGGTAATATCATCAAGAATGTCAAGAGTGTTATTGTGCCTCATACTCATGGAAACAAAGGTATTGAAACAGCTGCCTGTATTGGGATTACAGGTGGAGATGCAGAAGCAGAATTAGAGGTTATTAGTCATGTGAAGGAAGAAGATATTATTGCGATGACTGAACTTATGAAGAGTGCCTCTATTAAGGTACAGCCTTTAGAATCCCCTTATTCTTTAGATATTCGTTTAACTGTATCTAATGATGAACATGAAGCAATGGTACATATTGCGGGAACACATACACATATTGTAGAAATGACAAAAGATAATGAAACTATTGTATGTGGAGAAGCATTGAAACAGACTATTGATGAAGATTATCTCACTCTTACTATGCATGATATTTATACTTTTGCGAAAGAAGTCCAAATTGATGATGTAAAAGAGTTATTAGATCAGATGATTGCATGTAATACTGCCATTGCACAAGAAGGAATGCATGGTGATTATGGGGCTAATATTGGTAAGGTGATAGCGATTAGAAAAGATTTACCAAGTCTATTAAAGGCCTATGCAGCAGCTGGTAGTGATGCAAGAATGAATGGTTGTGAACTACCTGTAGTGATTAATTCTGGTAGTGGTAACCAGGGATTAACTGTATCTGTACCTCTTATTATTTATGCAGAAAGAGAACATTTAGATAAAGAGAAGTTATATCGTGCTCTTGTGATTTCTAACTTAACAGCCATTCATTTAAAGACTGAGATTGGTCGTTTATCTGCTTTCTGTGGTGCAGTAAGTGCGGGTGCTGCATGTGGTGCAGGACTTGCTTATTTAAAGGATGCAAGTGAAGAAGTGATGAATCATACAATCGTGAATGCCTTAGCTATTACTTCTGGTATTATCTGTGATGGTGCTAAAGCAAGCTGTGCTGCAAAGATTGCGGTAAGTGTAGAAGCTGGTATTCTAGGTTATGATATGTATATGAATGGTCAGCAGTTCTATGGTGGAGATGGTATTATTTCTAAGGGTATAGAAAATACAATCCACAATATCGGTGTATTAGGAAGTCAAGGTATGGCTTCTACTGACCAGGAAATCATTAAAATTATGTGTGAATAGTAAAAGCTGCCAATTGGCAGCTTTTAGTGTCCTATTTCATCATAAGTATATAAGTGTATATCATGTTCTTTAAGATAGTCTTTGAGTTCTTTTGAGCATAACATCTCTGCTTCTTTTGTACGATCAAGAGTGAGAGAAGAAGTACGTAGTATTTGTGCATCTAGATAACCTGGATGACAAACTAATAAATCACAACCATCATCATGTGCATTCTCTACCATTTCTTTAAAAGATTTAAAAGGATCATAGCCTTCCTTCATACTCTCCATATGCATATAGAGTTTTTCTCCTGCCAGATCAACAGGTGTTCCATCAAAAGAAATATCATTGAACTTTAAATTGTGTCTTTTCGCAACAATTTCAATACCTTTTAATAGATTATCACTGGCTACTGCATGAGCTTCAAAATAAGAAGGTTCAAGATGAGTTATCTCTTTAAATCTTTTATATTGTGCTTCTATTTCTATAATTGCTTCTTCTAGTACTACAAAGTCTTCTTTACTTTGTCTATATGTTCTACTTGACTTAAATTGTCCATTCTCATCTACAAGACTTGGAATAAGTTTTGGATCACTGATAGGAGTACCAATACATACATTGGTATGCTGTCCTAAACAGATATCTAAATCCTTTACAAGTTCATAGCCTTCTACAGAATCAGGCATATTCACCATAAAACCAATATTCTTAATCACACCATTTTTTACTGTATCATATATACCATAATTCACACCTCGGCTGTAACCTAAATCATCAGCACGTACCATAATCTTCATAAAAAATCCTCCTAAATAAAAATGATCCTGGTTATCATACTTATTATATATATACAATACATAATAAGATCATACCGCCAGGATCACTTCTTTATATATATAGTTTACCCTATAGTGTAAGCGTTGTCAATTGAGACAAATAAAAAAACCAAGTGCACTGCCACCTGGTCTAAACGCAATATATTTCCGCGACTAGACGAATATTATTGCGTTTTTATTATATGTGATATTCTTCTTTTATGCAAGAGAAAGGGCTATAACGAATAGATAGTATTTTATCATCTAACCTTTTAATCGGCTTTCAATATCTGATGCACTATATAATACATCTGTTACAATCACATTATCTCCCTGGATTACAAAAAAGACAGAGTAATTGTCTACCAACAATCTTCTCATCTCTTTGCTTCGTTCCGGCTCTGATTCCATAATACAGATTCTCTCAGCCATAGTATCCAATGTCAAAATAGTGTCCGCAATTCGGTTATATTGATCCATCGCATTTTCCGGTGCCTGAAGAACATAAGCGATATGATTATACAACTGCTCCATATCAGCCAATGCTTCATTTGTAATCTCAACCGTATAGTGTTTCATATCAATGATTCTCCCTGAATTTTGCGAATGCTTCCGTTGCATTTTGCACTCTTCCTGCAGCTATATCATTGTAACCTTTTTCCAATTTCTGATGAATTTCTTCTGTTGTCATGCCATCTGCATGAATCGATACTGGTGCTTTTGGTAAAGAAACAGAAAATGGAATTCCACCTGTAAGAGAAATTTGATTCAAATACATATCAATCGCTGTTGACATAGGAACACCTAACTGAGACAATACTTTTTCTGCCCTCTCTTTGACGGCTGGGTTTACTCTTAAGTTTAATGTTGCTGATTTTCCCATAATCACACCTCCTTGCTTCTTATATTGTAACGCTTTTGTCGTTACAATTCAACTGCTATTTCTCACATGTATCTACTTTACAATTGAGGAATCTATAATCTTGTATTTTAGTCATTTTCATTCCTTTACAAAATGTATTTTTTTGTTTTACTCCGTCTGATTCTTTACTCTTTTTATTATTGATATCTACAGCTGGAGTTACATCAGATGAGGATATTTTTCTATAAGAAACAATTGTTCCACCTGATAATTATGCAATAGTTAGCTTTCAAACAAAAAAAACATATACCCAATCGGATATATGGTCCTATGTCTTATGTTCCGTTTGGGCTTTAGTTCTAAAGGGCAATGTAACTACATTAGTCTATGCCTTAACGACATAGACTGTTCAAACCAGCGAATGATGTCTCCATCATTTTGCGGCAGCAGTCCGTATCCCCGAAGTAACCGCACTTAACGATTTCATATATATGTAAAATACCTACTACTCATCTACAATAGACAAAATATACAGCTATGACAAAATGAATGGTGCCGACTGCAGGAATCGAACCTGTGACCTACGCGTTACGAGGGCGTTGCTCTGCCTACTGAGCTAAGTCGGCATCTAAGAATATTATAGTCTCCTGTTATTTTAAAACAAGTAAAAACCACTGGAGGAGAGCCAGTGGTTCTAAAAAACAATTTAATACAATTAGAAGGGAGTTTTATTTATGAATCGTAAACAGGACGCTTTTATTATTAGGGAGTGGCCCTCTTTACAGTTATTACTATAATCTTAGTATATGAACTAAGTATGAACATAAATAAAAAAAAGATCTGACTCCCTATTTCAGACCTTTCCAAGAGCTATTCTAATCGTAATACGACTCCCACAGTCATATTAGCATACTTTTTCTATAACAACAATATTTTTGTTACGCTTTGTTTTCCATATCCTTTATTTTTTCAATAAAAGCAGGATCATATTTCTTTCTTAGGCTCTTTCCAGCAATAAAGCTTGGTGAAGTAATAAGAGGACCATACGTCAACTGGATACAGGCATCTAGATATAAGCCAAATACAGATGAAATATAACTATATGACTTGTTTAATGCATAAATATGGTAGAGGTTTAAATCATTGAAAATGGATTTATCTGCCATAATGCAGGCTACTAGTTTAGAACCTTCATAGATAGGATATGCGTAACCTGTTTCTAATCCAACTCTATACATCTTATATTTAACACCGTCATATTTTAATACAAAGTAACCTGATTGAGATGTAAAGCCTGTTTTCTGATAAAGAATACCTGTTTTTTCTTCCTTAAACAACATTGCATACTTCTTATGTCCTACATTACTCCATCCAGGATCTTTTCTTTCTGGATCATAGATTAAAGAGAATTTACGTGAGAGAAAATTACCTTGAATTTCTCCTCCTTGATTAAACTGTTTAGGTAAAGAGGCTCCACCTAGTTTATTATTTCCTTTTACAATTTCATAATCTATATTAAAAATAGATAAAATCTGGTTTAAGTCTATTATCATAACAAAACACACTCCTTTCCCATATTTTAACATTATTATTCGCTTTTAAAAAGAGTTCATTATGTATATAATTAATTCGAAAGAGGTGAAGTGTATGGCTATTAAAGTAAAAGCAAAGAATGCAGATACTCTAGAGGAAGAACTAGAAGAATGGTCATTAGGTGTCAATCTTGTAAATACAGCACCTACTCAAACAAAAGAAACCGTCACTTTTAGTACAGACCAAATAAAAAAAGATAAGTCTAAGAGAACGACTTATCTTAATGATGATCTAGAAGATCCTACATTATAAGCACTTAGGTGCTTATTTTTTTTCTTTTAAAAGATCTCTGATTTCTTCTAGTAATGCAATATCTTCTGGTTTTGGTGCAGGGACTGCTTCTTCTTCCTTCTTACGGAAGCTCATTACCTTATTAATCGCTTTAATGCAGATAAAAATACAGAAAGCCATTAATAAGAAGTTAATGAGGTTAGAAAGGAATGCTCCATACTTGATATGAATATTATTTACTTTAAGTGTAAGTTCTGTAATATCAGATGGAATCTTAATGATTGCAGATAATACAGGCATGATAATATCCTGTACAAGAGATGTAACAACAGCAGTGATAGCAGTACCTAAAATAACACCGACAGCCATATCAATGACATTGCCTTTAAATGCGAATTCTTTGAATTCATTCCATAGTTTTTTCATCTTGTTTTCTCTCCTTATGTTAAGTTATGCAGCAGGTGTTTCGTCTTCTTCCTGATGACCGCTTATAGCCTTGATGAATTCCTTGCTGATAATAAATGCCTGATCAAATGGGTTGACTAATAAAGCGTCATATTCTCCAGCACCTAAGAATGTAGCAATATGCTGATCAAATGGACGACATTCGCTGATTAATACCTGACCTTCTTTTAATTCAACATTATCTTTGATACCCCATTTATCAATCTGTTCATTAGATGTAAAGAGTGGTAAATAGCTTAATTCATTACCTTCATCATCTTCTGCAGATAATGAAGGAATAATCATAGGTACATCCTTTTTTAATTCATATGTACCATCTGGTAAAGTAACTAAATCTGATTTATTCACAATCGTCATTAATGCAAGACATGAACGTGATACTAAATCATCCATAACTAAAGAGAACTTTTCTTTTGCTTCTTCACCTTGTGCTTCCATATATTCATCATATAACCAAGAAAACTCCATATTACCTGGTACTCTATGACCAATTGTTTCGTGATGGTCTACACCGTCATTTTCTTCAATACCCATATGGCTTAATGTGTTTCTATCTAGAGTAAATGCATCTGTTTCTGGATCAATGACCATACCATAGATTTCATCATCACCTGTATTGAATAATTCATTTAATAAGAATTCATAGTCTACTTCTACTAATACATTATGACGATCTGGGAAATCAGAATCTTCTAGAATAGAAGAGTTCTGTGCATTTTCTACAGTAGTATAAATCGCATACCATTCATCTCCGTCATCATCACATACTGTCTGTAAAAAGTATGAATCTTCATCATCATCGTCTACAGAAATATATGTAAGGAATGTAGAAGCCTTTAATGCATGCATTAAATCATCTTCTAATTTAGTGGCAGTAAAAAAAGTTTCATTGTATTTACCACAGCTTTCTTTCCAATCTTTATCTGTTGTTTCTACTGGTGTTGTGCTTAATAATGGTTTACTCATTCTTTTACTCCTCCCCTTCTATTAATCCCATTGTAGTTAGGATTTCTTTTGTAAGTACAATATTATCTGTGAATGGATTAATAACGAGTGCATCAAAGGCTTCACCATTATTAAGTCCTCCTAGATGAGTATCGAGATCAGCAGTCATTAATATAGATTTTCTTTCTTCATCTTCAGCGTTCCAGCCATCTAATGTTTCAATATCTTCCTGTGATGTAAAGAGTGGAACAATATTAGCTTGATCACCATTATCTTCACTTGATAACATTCTAATCGCAAGATCTACATCTGATCTAGCAATATATGTATTACCATCTTCTACTACTAAATCTTCTTTTCTTACCATTATAGGTAATGCGAATAAAGCATCATCAAATGCTTTCATCATATGACTAAAGATTTCTGCTTTCTTATCATCATCTTCAGTATTCTGGAAAATATTCCAAATTTCTTTAATAAGGATATTTGCAGGAGTGAAGTTACCTAAATCTTCTGTATGATTTAAACCATTACATAAACGTTTAGAAATCTGTACTAATTCTTCTCTTGTAAGAATATAGTCATCACTAAATGGGTTAATCACAATACCATCAATTTGTTGACTATCAGCAAGTGTAAGTTCTCTTGTTAGGAAAGCATAGTTGACCTCTACTGCTTCTACTTTTCTTCCTGGTATTGATGTTTCAGGTTTCGCAAGACTGCTTTCTAATTCTTTAATTGTAGTATAGACAGAAATAAAAATACTGCTGCCATCTTGTGGTGAAATAGTAAAGAATGAATGATCATAATCAATGTTTTCACCATTTTCTGGTAGGTTCATATAACCATAATAGTGTGATTCTGTAAGATTCTTAATGAATGCTCTATAAGCGACTTCTTTGTCAGCCTGAGCCTTTTTCCAGGTATCAAGGGATTCAGTCCATCTTGATGCATTAAATACCTGTGAATTGTTAAAAGGTTTGTAATTCAACTTGTTTTCCTCCTCTAGTTGATTGTTTCTTTATTATAAAACATTTCATCTAGCATGTCTTTAGAAAAGCCTAGATGATCTGTAAAAGGATTAATGAGAATACCACAAAATGCATTACTAGAAAAGAGTATATCTCTGTATGAATCAAATGACTGACATGTAATAATCATTTCCATGTCTAGTTCATCATGATCAAGATTCACTCTTTTAATATCATTTAATCCTGTAAATAAACTAATATAGAGTTTATTAGGATCAGCATGAGAACACATGAGTGGTTTGATATAAATTTCAGCACCTGTATGTATTGCAAGTTCTCCTGTCTTATTTGTATATAAATCTTTCTTATTTACAAGTACTGGACAAGCAAAGACCCCATCCTCCATAAGGGCTTCTACACTTTCTTTTAGGAATTCTTTAACACGTGGATTTCTACCATTAGAGTAATAAATCTTCATGTTCTTTTTAAACTTAAGATTGGCTGGTACAAGACTTGGTAAATCTTCTTGATGATTAATACCTGTTGTTGTATTGTGTCCTATACTATTTAATAGTTTTTCATCCGCAACAAGCTTTTGTGAGAAAGGATTAATGACTAGACCACTTAAACCTTCTGTACGCATATATATCTCTTCTAAGAGACGTTTATAGGATGATACCATTATTTCTACCTGGTAGCCTTCTTGGGGTTCTGGAAGGTCTATATAGTCTGTTATTTCCTTTATATTTGTGAAAGCAGGTAAATAGGATTGTTGATCTTCACCAGATACAGAAATGATTTCATAATCTGATTCATCATTGTTTAAGGGGCGTTGGACCATAACTAGATAATCTGAATGAGATATTAGATAATGAAAATGTTCTGTGATATCTGTATTCAGATCATAGCACTGAAACCAAAGGTTAAAGAGATTATTCCATTCTTCATCATCAGGATAATATTGTGGTGCTACAATACTTAAACCATTGTAATCCATTAAAAAACCTCCTTTCTACTCTATTGTAACATGATAGAGGTGATGAGAGCTTTGTATTCTTAAATTATTTTATTAAATCTAGTACTTTCAGAAGATTTTCTTTGATGCACAACAAGTGTGATTGTGTCATATCACTAATATCTACTAAATCAGGTACACCAATGACATCAATACCTGCAGCATCTGCTGCAATAATACCATTTCTAGAATCTTCTAGAATGAATGTTTCTTCCTTGTTTAGACCATAGATTTCAATAGCTTTATTAAATATTTCAGGATTTGGTTTAGCACGAGTGACATGATCACCACATACAAACTTATCAAAGTACTTGTCTAAACCAGCAGACTTGAGAGAAAATAGTACATCTGGTTCAAATGTAGAACTAGTAAGAACCAATGTATAACCTTTATCTTTTAGATAAGTTAATAGTTCATGAGCACCTTTTTTTACTGGCATAGGGTTTGTTTCTAAGTATTTTCTTGTTTCTTTGATTTTATCTTCTCTAAAGCGAGTAAAGTAGTATCTATTCCCAGTGATTTTCTCTAACATCTCTTGTGATGCAAGTCCATTAGAACCTATTGTTTTATAGGCAGCTTCTGAGTTAAATGGTTCATTATGATTTGCGAATACTTTTTCCCACATCTTGATTCCTAAGGCTTCACTGTCTATAAGTAATCCATCCATATCAAATAATACGTTCTTTTTATTTTCTAACATTGTGTAAATCCTCCATATCATTACTTTATCATTATATGGGGAGATTGGGTATATGTAAAATAATTATTGATAGCGATTACAGTTTGTGCTATAATAGGAGACGAAAAGAAAAGCAGAAAAAAGACTTGAATATTCCCCCATTCAAGTCTTTTTTTTATGTTTAATTTACTTTTTTTGATGCCTGCATGTATTCTTCTTGGCAATGCTCCACAAATTGGGCAGCCATAGTAGTTGTATAGTGTTCTGTTTCAGCAATATACTCATCAACATATACATCTGTATGATGGCCAAAGGAATGAAGAAAACTACTTAGTAGTTTAGTCAACTCATTATAGTAGTTAATCCCTTCTTGTTTAGATATCATACCTGTCATTAAAGAATAGTAAAGGCAGAAGTTAACAGAACCAGGACGATTAGATGTCATAGCATCTATACCATACCAAATAGGATTTTCATCTATTGTATATGGTCCGTTTTCCATCATAGTATATACTTCTGACGGATCAAAGGGTATGTGTGCTTCTTCATAGAAATCGTCTAATAACTTAATTTGATGTTCTCTAGAGAGGGTACTGTGAGAAACGATTTGATAACTTATTCCTAAACAGTAGGTTTCGAAGCAGTCTAACGCCTTGATGTTGTTGAAGAGTTGTTTGTACATACTACTGTCTTTTACATTAATATAAAGTTCATTGAGTTTACGTTTAAATGAATGAAAGTCTGATATTTTCATAGTTGTTTACCCCTTTCCAATAATTATTATACTGATTGATTTATGTATTTCAAGAAATCAAAAAGTGTATAGATAACAGGCAATAATACAGATCAAGCTTAAAAGACCAATCTTGTAGAATTGGTCTTTTAAATGGTTAATTAGACTATCTTCTGTTCAGTTAAATATTGAATAACATCATTTGCAGTAATACATATGTTACATCTAGCAAGTAAATATATGGTAGCAAATTGGATGTGTTATTTTGAACTGATTGTAAATAGTCTTAATCTAGCAAAAATAATAGATGATAGCAAAACGTACAAAAGGATGGGAATCAGAACTTATAAGTCATCTTCTAGTAAAATAATAGATGGTAGCAAAACTCTATCACCATCAGCCTCGATTGCACGATAGTCATCTTCTAGCAAAATAATAGATGGTAGCAAAACTTTGCATAATTCTCATACCACTCATCCAAAGTCATCTTCTAGCAAAATAATAGATGGTAGCAAAACTAGGATAATTAGTAACTTTTTCTAATTTTGGTCATCTTCTAGCAAAATAATAGATGGTAGCAAAACATGGATGCTCCTCTACTGTCACTAGATTATGTCATCTTCTAGCAAAATAATAGATGGTAGCAAAACTGGTGCAGTGAAGGGTGCATCAGACTTCCAGTCATCTTCTAGCAAAATAATAGATGGTAGCAAAACGAGAGTGAAATGTGTGATTTTCTGAAATCTGTCATCTTCTAGCAAAATAATAGATGGTAGCAAAACAGATGCTATCATTCATCTTTGTGATGGGTAGTCATCTTCTAGCAAAATAATAGATGGTAGCAAAACAAGGCTTGTGCATATATTCATAATGACGGAGTCATCTTCTAGCAAAATAATAGATGGTAGCAAAACATGTAATACATAGTATAATTAACTCGTAAAGTCATCTTCTAGCAAAATAATAGATGGTAGCAAAACAGAGGAAGAAAAACAGAATATTGAAGAAGAGTCATCTTCTAGCAAAATAATAGATGGTAGCAAAACAAACAGGAAGTTGAGGGTAACTGCTATCAAGTCATCTTCTAGCAAAATAATAGATGGTAGCAAAACCTTAGTGATATATCTTTTTATAGGCTTTGTGTCATCTTCTAGCAAAATAATAGATGGTAGCAAAACTAGCCATCTTCCCCAAATTGAGCCAGTTAAGTCATCTTCTAGCAAAATAATAGATGGTAGCAAAACCAAGTGGATTAAAAAGCCAGACAGTATATAGTCATCTTCTAGCAAAATAATAGATGGTAGCAAAACAGAATAGGGAGGATTGCCGATAACTGCATCGTCATCTTCTAGCAAAATAATAGATGGTAGCAAAACACCTGTGCCGTTTTCCCACACCGTATACATGTCATCTTCTAGCAAAATAATAGATGGTAGCAAAACTAATAGGATATGTAAACAAACAAACAAGTAGTCATCTTCTAGCAAAATAATAGATGGTAGCAAAACGCAAATATCAGTTGAAATGGGATACAGTTGGTCATCTTCTAGCAAAATAATAGATGGTAGCAAAACGGAGGGCGAAAATAAGGACGTCGATAAGGCGTCATCTTCTAGCAAAATAATAGATGGTAGCAAAACAGATAGAGAAGTAATTAAGGTCGTAGTAAAGTCATCTTCTAGCAAAATAATAGATGGTAGCAAAACTTTTAGAACAGGAGAAGTAAAAAGCATTACGTCATCTTCTAGCAAAATAATAGATGGTAGCAAAACATGTGTGCCACTTTTCAACCTCTGACATGTGTCATCTTCTAGCAAAATAATAGATGGTAGCAAAACTATCAAAATTAGGAACTAGCCTAAATCCTAGTCATCTTCTAGCAAAATAATAGATGGTAGCAAAACTAATGAGTGCTTAGACGCTCCTGTGAATTTAGTCATCTTCTAGCAAAATAATAGATGGTAGCAAAACAAATATAAAGCGTACTGTCTTTGTCACGTAGTCATCTTCTAGCAAAATAATAGATGGTAGCAAAACTTAGAATGTGCAGCGGATGAGTTTTTAGGTGTCATCTTCTAGCAAAATAATAGATGGTAGCAAAACTGGCAGACACTGAAGTATTAAGTTTTACCCGTCATCTTCTAGCAAAATAATAGATGGTAGCAAAACCAACGAATTAACAATCTTTTGTACCTCTTCGTCATCTTCTAGCAAAATAATAGATGGTAGCAAAACAGTCTGATTCAATTCCTTTTGAAGGTCTTTGTCATCTTCTAGCAAAATAATAGATGGTAGCAAAACACCTTCAAGTGAAGAAGTCTTAGAAGCAAGGTCATCTTCTAGCAAAATAATAGATGGTAGCAAAACCCATTGGCACAACAGAATAAGTTTTATTCTGTCATCTTCTAGCAAAATAATAGATGGTAGCAAAACGCAATGGGTTTTCACCAAAAAGCCATTCGAGTCATCTTCTAGCAAAATAATAGATGGTAGCAAAACATCTAGGAATAACAATACGCTTTAGAACCTGTCATCTTCTAGCAAAATAATAGATGGTAGCAAAACGGATTATGCATTAGATTTAGCTGGCGATAGGTCATCTTCTAGCAAAATAATAGATGGTAGCAAAACGCAGTTGACCACTGTTACCATAAGTATTATGTCATCTTCTAGCAAAATAATAGATGGTAGCAAAACAGTAGTTCCTTTTTCGTCAACGTATCTTTTGTCATCTTCTAGCAAAATAATAGATGGTAGCAAAACGAAAAACATATGATATAATCATGTTGCTATGTCATCTTCTAGCAAAATAATAGATGGTAGCAAAACTGTAGAATTGACGGTCGTTTAAATTAAACTGTCATCTTCTAGCAAAATAATAGATGGTAGCAAAACGCGTGCTTTTTAACTAATACAGTTGTAGGAGTCATCTTCTAGCAAAATAATAGATGGTAGCAAAACCACGTACTATATATTTATATCTTTTGTTCCGTCATCTTCTAGCAAAATAATAGATGGTAGCAAAACGGCATCTGCTGGCACAGTCATGGGAGAATTGTCATCTTCTAGCAAAATAATAGATGGTAGCAAAACCTGTAAATATCTAATGTGCTTAATGTTTTAGTCATCTTCTAGCAAAATAATAGATGGTAGCAAAACCAAGCGCAATAAAAAAGAGAGATGAATTATGTCATCTTCTAGCAAAATAATAGATGGTAGCAAAACAAATGCAACAACAAGTAACAGCGCATCAAAGTCATCTTCTAGCAAAATAATAGATGGTAGCAAAACGGAAGTAACAGGACATACAGTAGTAACAAGGTCATCTTCTAGCAAAATAATAGATGGTAGCAAAACATATTCTTCTGCTTTTGTTCTTTTGTCTCTGTCATCTTCTAGCAAAATAATAGATGGTAGCAAAACCTTAAACTGATTTTATCACATAATTGAGATTTTAACTACTATTTATAATATGACATTAAGTTATTGATCAAGCTTACATGTTCCTTACTACTCAAATCCTTTAAATATTCGTTAATCATGTTTTTTATATCCTCCAATGTATATAAGTTGGTCGATTTCTCATTCACAATATAATAAACCATTTCTTCATTCGCAAAATCTAAGAAATAATCTTCTTCAACACATATATTTTCTATTTCTATATCCCTTACTGTTTTAGAAAAAACTAAACAATATACTCTATCTTTGGACATTTCATCTATCTTATTTTTTATCTCATCAGTAATAAGAGGAATATCAATAAATAGAATAAAATAAGAATACTTCTTAGAATGAACCGCAATATAATCAATCATATTTAACTGTAATATGATCAAGTCCTCATATGATAAATCATATTCGTCCTTATAAGATTCATCTTCATAATAGTGTGCTGTTACTAGCTTAGTGAGTAGTTTAGGAGAATATGTCGAGAATTCACTTTGCACAAATGCATTTTCACTTACTTCATCTGACAGTGATTCAACAAGTATATTCAACGTGTTAAGTGTATCCATATAAATAACATCTGAATATAGAGTTTCCAAATACTTAAGCATAAGAGACTTTGTGCTAAGTTTTGCATCATCATTAATAGAATAGTTTTCAGTCACTTCATAAAAGAATGTGTTTTTCTTATCTACCGGACTATCATCTATTTTAAAATAACATTCACTACCAATCTCTTCTCTGTATCCACTTACTGTTTTATTAAAATACTGTCTTACAGCTTGTTTAAGATAATATTTATTCATCGCATTAGACCCTAGTACATACTTTGTATGATCAATAATAATAGTTCTATTAATATTCCCACTACTAATCAACAATTGTTTCATAGTTCTATAAAGCTTTCTGCATTTACAGTTACTTCCTGTAATGATTTACCACCTACAATGATTTCTATCTTTGCATACTGTTTTTCTGTTACTACGAGTATTCTTATTTGTCCTTCTTTAGGAACATTCTTTCTAAGGATATTCACATGTTTTATTGCAGCTTCTCTATTCGCAAATATCTTACAATATACCGAAAACTGCATCATCATATATCCATTCTTAATAAGATATTTTCTGAAAACGTTATATGTATGTCTTTGTTTAGGTGTCATTACTGGAAGATCAAAAAATAGTATTAAACGCATAAACTCATATTTCATTATCGTATGCAATTGGGAATGGGAATAGTATTTCATTAGATTGATCATCAATAAATCTAAAGATTGAATCAAGGTATAGATTAATCGCATTTCCTATTGTCTGCTTTCTATTATCTATATTAATTTTCTTATTTGTTAGGTCTATCAATTCTTTTTTATGTGCTGTTTTAAACAATATTTCATCTAATAGGTTGTTATAAACATAATCATCTACTATCGGTCTAAACACTTCTATTATGTCATCACTTAGATTAAAACTGTTTTGTTTACCTCTATGGAAAAATGCAAGATTAGGTAAATAACCTTTACCTACAATAATAGATGTAATAAGTGATCTGAATATACTATAACCATAATTCAATCCAGCATTCACAACATCTTCATCCATTCTCACGAAATCTTCTCCATACATTTCTCGAAAATACATCTTAGATGCAAGACCTTCTCTGTTTGTAACATCTCCATTTAATACAGTTTCACTGTATTCTTTTAATTTACGTACTACTTCTTCACTCTTATGATTTTTTCTTAATATGATGTATTGGTTTATTATTTTGTGTTTTACGATTTCTTTATGTAAAATCTTTTTTATTTCATCTGTCCATTCTATTTGTTTCGCTATATTACCACTTGTGGCATAATTCCCATTCATTGGTAATATATACGTCTTTGGAAGATGATCAACACCACAAAGAATAGTACAAACATTCTTTTCAGTTAATTTATTCATTAGGGGAACTGTTAAATAAGCTTTATAATTATCAATAACTAGAATCTGAATATCTGCAACAGGAATAAGAATATCTGTATTTTCCTTTTCTACCTTTAAATTATCAAGATAAAGATGCAGATGTTCAGCCTGGGATATATATATGACCTTGTAACCCATAAACAATATAAAAAGAAAAGGCTCCTTATAGGAGCCGAATCCGGGATAAACCCTTGTTTTGCTAGATCATATATCATTTTGCTAGAATATAACCTGTTAATAGTATACCCTATTTAAACTCCAATTTCAAGTTATTATCTTTAACTTCATATAGATTTCCTAGAACATCAGTTGCATATTTACGAACATTTAGTAATGGATTAACTGCAACCATAAGTTGTTTCTTTGATTTTGTATATAGTGGTTTTACTTCAATATTATTTCTGGCATCATTATTTGTCGCAGTAAACTTAACTATTTCAGGTGTCATACCATCATGATACTTAGTATTACCATCTAATTCTGTAGAATCATCATAGATATACTTCTGGCCTTCTTTCTTCACTATTCCAACTAATTCATCATGATGCAAGGAACATAAGAATATAGCTTCATCACTTATTTGTTTCTTGGCCTTTTCTGCTTGATACCAATCTCTATCAATACAATATAATCTTATTGATTCTTTGAAAGAAACATCTTTGTATCTAATAGTTACCATCTTTATCTTTCCATCTGTATCACGATAGAAATCTGTTCTATAAGGGCTAATCTGTTTTAAGATGACTTTTTTACCATGTTTGGTATCATAATTCTTACTGATATCAATATGATTACCTAACTTTTCAGCATAATACTTAATACAAGTAATTTCAGGGCCATTCCCTTTCTTAGAGAATTTACGAATCTTACCAAACTCTTCTTTATAAGCAGTTAATGGGTTTTCTCCCTTCAACTTAACACCTTTCTTATCCTTTACATATTGTTTAGGATCATCTTTGAATGTTTCATAGTGATCCAATACAATTCTTGTAATCTCCTCAAATGTTGCCGGATCCTTTTTAGCCATAATATATTTATCTTCTGCCTTACCATTCACAATATCTTCTACTAGATTCTTGAACTTTGGATCATAGATATCTTTATACTTCTGAACTAAGATTTCTTCACCATTTACCACTCTTGTAGAATAGATTGTTTCATCTGCAACCTGTCTATTTGGTTTAGTATCTACTTTATGAGATATCTTGATTGGTGCATATGCCAATTGATTTCTAGTCATAATACCTCGATAGTATTTATTACTTTCATCATAGATATTCTTTAGTGTTGAGATAAACTCAATATACTTAGGATCAAAGAATTCTTCTTTACCAGGAACTTTCTTGATTTCTCCTGTATCTTGGTCATATAAATCTTTTAATTCATACTTTGCGAGACAACCATTAAGAAGTCCCATAGTCTTTACTGATGCAATGATGAGTCCATCTACTGCATGGTGCAAATAATCTTCTTCACGTTCTTTTGGTAAGTTAATCTGTGTTCTGAACTTATGAGTAATATTACCATTTAGTGTAAATACCTTTGTAGGTATTTCATTCGCTTTAAAGTAGTCTGTTAAGGTATTTAATACCACTCTATTTGCGTAACTTGTATCAATCAAGTTACGTGCAATAAACTTCTGCACAACATCCATCTTAGTAATATCATCTTTATACAATAAGTAGTTTTTCTTTCTTCTAGAGAATCTCTTAGAAGTCTGCACAACAGAAATATATTTCTGTAAATCACCACTTAATCCTAGGGTAGGATTATCAAATAAATGCTTATTATAAGCATCGATTGGTGTTCTATTACCTTTTGCTTTATTTTCATTGGCAGTCGCAAGAATTTTGTTGTTATAAGAGTCATCTAACGAAATAGAAATTGGAATAATATGATCTATTTCTGTATAACGTGGATTAGTTATAACTTCCCCTAAACTTAGAGGTTCTAGTGTATACGCACTCTTTCCATCCTGTTCCAAATATAGTCTGACTTTCATCTTAGTCTTACCATTAATCTTATCAGGATTATAACCATTTTCCTTTAGTAGCTTATCTACTTCTTTATTCTTCTCTTCATAGAACTTCTGTCTATTATTAATGATCTTTTTTTGATCAGCTGAATTTTTTTCTCTTGTCATTTCCACTACAATTGTATCGAACTCACCATATTTTCTTCTTAATGCATTAATTACCTTAAATGTTTCTCTTTGTGCTCTTTTAGTTACTGGTGAAAGAATAGCAGTATCATCTGCTTCAATAGACTTTTTCCCTTTTAATGCAGATACATCTTTACCTTTATGAATCTGCTGAATCAACTGCATCTGGTTGTAATTAGAAACATACATTTCTTCATTTAGTTCTCTCATAGCCTTTAGAGATAAACTATGATAGTTCGCAATACCGTCTAAATTTGCAAGTTTTTCCACAGTTTCATCAGTAATCAATGAAGAATTAACAAGATTCAATAATTGTTTTCTTTCTTCAATACCTTTTCTATTTGTAAGAATTTCTATGATTTGATCTAATACTTCATAGTCTTCAAGAGAAATAGTTTCTCCACAATCTTTAAAACATTTCTTTAACTTTGCATATCCTTTAAATTCACTCTTTAAAGGATTTTTCTTTTTATCAATTCTAAATCCAGAAATATTAGATAAATCAGTTCCAAGGATTTTTGCAATATCTTTTGGCTCAACTTTTGCTTTCTTAGTTACAATCTTAAATACCTCATCCTTCTGATCCATTGTAATCTTCTTATCACCATTATAAGTAAGATTATTTAAATCATTCAATAGGTTAAAGATATCACTAGTCACAGCTAATTTAGGTGCACGAGGTTCATCAGGATAAACACTACATTTACCTCTCATTTTTTCAATCAAATCAATTGGTTCTTTCTGATTTGCTTCAATATAACGGCCATAAGGTGTTGGTGACTTCTGGCTACCTGGACCTTCATAGTAAGCACGCTTTCTAGATACAATCTGTACAATTGCTTCACATGCTTCTTCTGATAATTCCTGATGACTTAGTATTTCCTTTAATTCTTTAATGTAATCTTTTGTTTTAAAGTTATTATGATGTCCTCTAATAGATTTTCCGCTATCAAGCAATTCTAACTGTAGTTCACAAATATATTTACCATCTGCTAATTTCTTAGAGTTAGCCTGTAGTATTTCTTTTAATTCACCAGTTTCCTTACTTGCTTCTTCTGTATCATCTACAGTCTCAATTGTGCTTCCTCTTCTTTTAGTAATATGCAATATTGCAGTCGCAAGTTCATCATTACTTAACTTCTCTTTTAACCCTTTAACACGTATTTCATACACATTATCCAATGAATGAAAATCACCATTAATAATTCCCAAAGATTTCAATAAATGTTTCATATCATTAAGTCTAGTTGCTTTACGTGATATAAGTCTTCTATGCCCTCTTGTAGTACGACGTGTTTCGTTTTCTGCAGCAGTACCTTCTTTAAATAGTCTTACCCCATAATCTACGAATTCATACTTATCAATATCGATTACACCATATCCGACACTAGTTATCCCTATGTCTAATCCCAAAACTAATCGTCCCATATTTTTACCTTCTTTCTGTAATCATTAATATAATTCTATCAAATCACAACAACAACCACAATCAGCACATATTATATTTTACAATAATAGCACTTCTACTTCTTACTATTATTATACTCCTATTTAAAATACTTTTTCTTAGTTACCCCTCCGACAGCGCCTTTTTAAAGGCACTTACTAAATTTTTCTCTTTTTTTTAATGAATTTCTCGTTATTTCTGTTAAAAAACAAAAAAATTCCTATCACTGAGTGATAGGAACAATTCATATTATTTATTCTTTTGTCTCTCTTCAATTTCCTTCAACATATCAATTCTTACTTGATGTCTACCACCTTCATACTCACCACTTAACCATGCATCTACAATCATTTTAGCAAGTTCAATACCTACTACTCTTGCCCCAAAAGCTAACATATTAGTATTATTATGCTGTCTAGATAATAATGCACTGTAAGGTTCACTACAAGTCACGCATCTAATACCATTCACCTTATTAGCCGCTAATGAAATGCCTACACCTGTACCACAGATTACAATTCCTTTATCAACTTCTCCACTTACAACTGCATTTGCGACTGCTTCTCCTGATACTGGATAGTTAAATCTTTCTGTACTATCTGTACCGTAGTTGATTACTTCGTATCCATACTTATCTTCAATATATTTTTTAATTTCTTTTTTATATTCTACTGCAACATGATCATTACCAATTCCAATCTTCATTTTAAAGACCTCTCAATTCATCAATAATTTCTTTATAACTCTTATCTTTCCCAAATAACGCACTTGTACCTAAAATAAATCCTTTAACACCAATTTCAGATAAATCATGTATCTTTTCTGGTGAACAAGCACCATCGATCATAACATCATAACCACCATAGTTATTTGACTCATCGACAAACTTCTTAAATTTAGGTGTTACAAAATCTAAATATTTCTGACCAGCAAATCCCGGATTAACACTCATCAACATAACATAATCACATAGATGTAATAGTTCTTTGACTGTTTCAAAAGATGTTCCTGGATTGACTGCAATTCCTGATTTTACACCTGCATCTCTAATCATTTGTAATGTTCTACAGGCATGAGGATCAGTTTCTGGATGTATATAAATAATATTCACTCCTAGCTTTGCAAATTTATCTATATATTTTGAAGGATTTTCGATCATCAAATGGACATCACAAGGTTTAGTTGCTGTTTTACAAATATACTCAATATCCTGTAATCCCATCCCAAAATTTGGAACAAAGCTTCCATCCATCACGTCTAAATGGAATATATCAATTCCACATTTTTCAAGATTCTCTATTTCATCTTTTAGTGATGAAAAATCAGCACACATCATACTTGGACATAATAACTTTTCCATATAGAAACTCCTATTTTTGAATTTCAATAATAGTGTCGTCTACTGTCTTATTTCCTTCACAAGACTTCACAAAAGAATATTCCTGAGTATTAGTGATTACAAATAAAACAGTCGTATCATATCCTTCATTTTTTATACTATCAAAATCAACTTCTAAAAGCTTATCTCCTTTTTTTACTTTATCACCTTGTTCTTTTAATGCATTAAAATACTTCCCATTTAATTCAACTGTATCAATACCTACATGAATAAGAATATCAACACCATCGTCTGAAGTAATACCAATAGCATGTTTAGTAGGGAAAAAAGTTTTTATTTCACCATTTACTGGAGATACAAGAGTATTTTCTTCAGCAATTATACCTACTCCTTTTCCTAATCCTTCTGACTTAAATAATGGATCATTTGTTTTAGTTACATCAATGACATCACCTTTTACTGGTGAACAAATTTCAAAATTTTCTTTTTTCTTAGCTCTAAATTTATCAAATATCATCTTATTTCTCCTAATTTTAAAAGCGAGCCCACCATTAGTGACTCGCTTTATTTCTACATTACAACTTCAATCTATAATTCAGTAATTATTGAAACTTTTTCATTCAATTTTGCATCATTTTTATCCGAAATTACAATCACATCATCTAGATCAAATGCCTTTACATTAGATAGTTTATGGAACTTAGAACTGTCGCATACAAGATAAACTTGATCAGAATGTGCTTTAACCATTTTCTTTTTAGTCGCTTCTTCTATAGTAGGTGTTGTTACACCTAGTTTTTCATCGATCCCATTTGCGCCCAAGAACGATTTATTGAAATATAAGTTTTTCAATAAATCTTCCGTAAATGGTCCTGTCATTGAAGAAGTTACTGGATTATATCGACCACCAAGCACATATATATCAGCTACTATATTCTCTTTCACAGAAAATATATCTGCATTGGTTGTATATATTGTTATTTTCTTTTCTACAATGTATTGAAGAATCATTGTGCATGTTGATCCAGAATCAATATATATTGTATCTCCATCAACAATCAATTCACTTGCCATTCTAGCAATTTTATCTTTCTTTTCACTTTCTAGTGTGTTCTTTGTTGATATTGGTATTTCACCGATAGTTGAGATTTTTTTAAAAGCACCTCCTGAGAATGATTCTATTTTTCTATTTTTCTCAAGTTCTTTTAAATCTCTTCTTAAAGTTGATACAGAAACATCATCAAATATTTGTTGTAATTCGTCTATTTTTACAAGATCTCTTTCTTCAATAATACTTAAGATTTTCTTTTGTCTTTCATATGGAATCATATTAAATACACCTGCTTCTTTCTTTATTAGAATAGCATATTTTCTATGATTTATAAAACAATACTAAGCGAGTTTGTCGTCTTTATCTGTAAAAATATATCCTAGTACTGCACCTACTACAGTAGCAATTAATAAACCGATTGCACCATTAATAACATTTGTATTATTAGTAATAAATGCTGGGAATGTTGTAACACTACCGAATACGAAAGCATTTGTAACAACCTTCATTAATCCTAAATAAGCGCCACCTACTGCACCACCAATAATCTGTGCTAGGAATAACTTCTTATTTTTAACTAACATACCAAATAATGTTGGTTCGATAATTGCTGATAATGCAATTGTAATAACACCTGTTAATGAGAATCCTTTTAATTTTGGATCTTTTGCCTTTAAATAAACACCAATAGCTGTACCGATTACTGCAAAGTTACATGCAAATGTTAATGGACAAATATAGTCATAACCAAACTGAGAAATATTATTAATCATGATTGGATTAACTGCCCAATGCACACCAAAGCTTACAAGGACACTCCATCCACCACCAATTAAGATACCTGTTAAAACACCACTACGTTCGATCAACCAGTTAACTACATTCGCAATACCTTCACCAACATAAACACCGATTGGACCAATAACAATTAATGATAATGGAACCATAACTACTAATGAGATAAGTGGTAAAATAACCAATTTTAATGTTTCTGGAACTTTTCTATCTAAGAACTTATATAAGTATGAATATACCCAGATTGCAATAATGATTGGTAAAACAGTAGAATTATAATTCATTAAAACTGTTGGAATTCCGAAGAATGAAGTCACTGCTCCATTACCAACTTTACCCATTAATGCAATTAAATCTGGATGAATCAAAGCAGCCCCGATAAGTGCTGAGATATATGGACTTGCTCCAAATCTTTTACCTGATGTAAACGCCAACAATACTGGCAAGAAATAAAAGACTGCCATAGATGTTGAAAATAAAATTGTATAAGTACCACTACCTTCTTTAATAAGACCTAGTTGTACTGAAAGAATTAATAAACCTCTTAAAATTCCTGATCCAGCTAAAGCTGGTAATAATGGTGCAAAGATGGCAGAAATTGCTGAGAAAATTCTGCTGATGACACCTTCATCTTCATTACTTTCTGCCATTTCGACATTCCCACTACCTTTTACTAATTGTTCGAATTCTTCAAAGACATGAGGCACTTCAATACCAATAAGAACCTGGTACTGTCCTGCTTTATTAATAACATTCACAACACCATCTACAGATTTAACTTTTTCATCATCTGCTAATGTTTCATCTTTCAAGTTTAGTCTTAAACGTGTAGCACAATGAGACATATTTGAAATATTTTCAACTCCACCAACATGTTCAAGAATACCTTTTGCTGTTTCCTTATAATTCATTATTATTTTCCTCCTTTAAAAAATTCAAGCATTAACTTACTAGCAGCAATAGCATCATTTTTATCAATAATAGATTGAATATAATCTAATCCAACCTGATCAATCAAATCATTCATATACTTGATCATTTCAATGTTTCTTTCACATTCCGCTGCAGCTTCTTCAATAACTGGGAATGTATCAAAATAAATTGCATTTTCATAACCATGCTTTTTAAAGTAATAAAGCATTTCTAATGTTTTAAATGGTGTTGATGTCCCAATCATTAGACCATCATCATGTACACCATAACCATCGTTCAAATGAATACCATATAATTTCTTTTGACTTCCAAAAATATCTGCTGCAAATGCAGGATTTTCATGTTTCATTAACATATGACAATAATCTAAAGTTACACCAATGTTATCTCTATTAATATCATTTAACATCATTCCTGTAACACCCATTGAGTCAATAAACGCATAAGCTCTTTCTTCATATGGTTTATATTCGATACTGATTAGTAAATCTGGTGCATAATCACAAACTTCCTGGAATGCATGAACTAACTGGTCCCATACCTTTTTGTAATTAATCTGGAAACTGTAATCAAATCCATCAAATCCTAACCAAATTGTAATAACTTTTCCACCTACAGCTCTACAATAGTCTACAGCTTCTTTACATAACTGAAGAGCATCACCAGCAATCTGAGGATCAGAGTTTCCTAATTCACCATTGATGAATTTCCCTCTGAATCGTAATGCTACACCATTTAATTTTAAATCATATTTTTCTAACAATGATTTCATAGTGTCTGCATCATATCCATTTACATGTTCTGGATAATTTAGATCAACATATCCTAATCCTACCTTTTTGAAATCAGAAAAAGTTTTTTCTAAATCATAACCTTCAATTCTTAAATATGAATTAATCCTTGTCGCTAATTTCATCTATTTTCTTCCTCCCTTTGACAGCTTCAATATTATCACAGGAAGAATGCGTTTTCAATCATTTTTATTCATATTTTTCCATTTATTTTCACTTTTATTCATTTTACTGCCTATTTTTATGAATATTTTTGAATATTTAGGGGTGCTTGGACGCATATTTATGATAAATCATGAAAAAATATGATTCATTTTCATTCGAATGATATTAACATCTGTATATATCCTAAAATTTAGACATAAAAAAAGATCACCTACGGTGATCATGGTAAGGAAATCGGATTTTAGTATGAGCTATTCCCTTACCCATTCATTACTATACACTACTTTCTTATTTTATGCACCTTTTTGCAGTTTTAGAAAAAACTATTGAAAAAAGATTTAGTGGCATACCACTAAATCCCCTTCTTGTACAAGCTATAGCTATATCCAGAACATAGTAAAATAGATATAAGTATAATACCTAAACCAATAAACATATAACCTAACATACTAAAGATAATATACAACATTCCACTCAATACAAACACATAACCAGAAAATCTATGTGTACGTGACCAGTTCTCATCACTATTTAATGCCCATGAAGTACGAATACCTATAGTATAGTTTCTTTTTATTTTAGGTAAGTAATTACCTAAAATAATAAAGATGAAGCCTATTACTATATTCATAATAAATGTCATATCAAAACGATAGCCTAGATTATATGTAATAATAAGTAGAGTGACCATCAAACATATTAATGGACAGATCATCAATACAATTCTTAATCCTATATCTGGTATATTACTCTTCTTAGGATCCTTGAATGTCATAAAAGCACAGAATATATGAAGCAATAACATACATGCCCACATACCATATAAACCTAAGAACTTATTCATATACCCATCAGGTGTACCATGAAAATCAAAGTGTGTTGCGACTTGTGCAGGTAACTTATTATAAGTCACTAATATACATACAAGTGGCAACAGAAATAATACCAAACTAAACTTAAACCATTTATTCTTCAACATCATCATTTCCTCCTAAAAAAGACTTAAAATACAACAACATTTCTTCAAACACAGTCGCATTAATTTCATAATAAATATAATTCTTATCTTTTTCTTCTCTTATTAAGTCTGCAGATTTTAATATCGATAAATGATATGAGACAGTTGCCTGTGTCATATCAAATTGTGCAGCAATATCTCCCGCAGACATCCTTCCTTTCTTTAATAAGTTAAGAATATCTCTTCTTACTGGTGCACTAAGTGCTTTAAATGTCTTCTCAAACATATGTTCACCGCCTATTTAGATAACTTTCTAAATAGATTATACAATAAACACCAAGAAATACAATACCTATTTAGAAATATTTCTAAATAAGTATTAAAAGAAAAAGAGGTCTAAGCCTCTTTAATAAATGGATCTCTCCAGAATACGATTAATAGATAAATTGTCATAACGACCCAGATGACTGGTTCACAGAAAATGACAGCCATATATTTAAAGACTGGAATAAGTGCGAATACGAAGATAATCTTACCGACTAATTCAATAATACTCGATACAAGTGGTAACATCTTCTGTCCAATACCTTGCAAAGCAAATCTTGTCTGCATTAATACACCTAATACGGCATAGTTAGGGGCTACGATACGTAAATAAAGTGAACCATTGTATAAGACTGTCTTGTCCGTTGTACCAGAAATCCATGTTACAAGTGTAGGGGCACTTAATAATAGAATAACGGTTGCGATTGCGGCTACAACAATATCATAGATATACATCTGTTTCATACCTTTGCGTATGCGTGATACATTTTCTGCGCCTTTGTTTTGAGATACAAATGTACTGGCTGCTTGAGCCATGGCAGTAAATGGCATATTGAAGAACATATAAAGTTTTCTTGCAGCAGTATGACCAGCAATAATCTGTTTGCTTCCTAGACCATTGATACCTGACTGCAAGATAACTGAACCGGCATTAACGATAGCGCTCATAACAGCCATAGAGTATCCCTGACCTAATAGTTCTTTATAAAGAGCTGCATCAAATTTAAAATGTCTCTTTTCTGGTACGAGTAATGGGACATTCTTAAAGATATAAATCAAACAGAATACAACTGATATCCCCTGGGCAATGACTGTCGCAACTGCTGCTCCTCTTACACCCATATGAAGCTGTGTGATAAAGAATAAGTCTAAACCGATATTTAATACTGATGATATGATTAAGAATACTAAAGGCATTAAACTATTCCCTATAGCACGTAATAAACCTGCGCATAGATTATAGGCAAACATAACGACTAAGAATTGGACAATCACAATAATATAGCTATAGGCTTCATTTAGTAAGTCCGGTGATACATTTATCGCAATAAGTAATGGTTTAATTCCAATAGAGGCAATAATAGTAATCACAATAGAAGATATAATACCAATCACAAAACTCGCTGCCACTGATTTCTTTAAGAGTTCTTCATCTCCTGAACCATAGCTTCTTGCAGTGACAATAGATAAACCATTCCCAATACCTAACGCAAAACCTACTAATAAGTCATAGACCGCTGCACATGAACCAATGGCAGAAAGTGATGTCATTCCTAAAGTATTTCCTACAATGGCTGTGTCCATTGTGTTATAGAATTGCTGGAAGATGTTTGATATAAGAATTGGAATCATAAAGATGACTAAACTCTTAAATATTGAACCTTCAAGCATATTGACTGATGTTTTCTTTTTATCCACAATAATTTCTCCCTTCTTTTTCTGTGTTATTCTAACACAAATTAATGTTTATTATTCATAACTCACAGATTATGAAAACACTTTAACACTCGGTAGTACCTCTCGGTCAAGTGTTTATGTTAGAATAATGAAGGTGATATATATGAAAACAATAAAATTATATGATGAAATGCCTTATAGTACAGATTTCAAGGCAACAGTAGTAGAAGTCAATAAGAATGAAATCATTCTTGACCAGACACTTTTCTTTCCTGAGGAAGGTGGTCAGGAATGTGATCTAGGGACTATTAATGATATTCCTGTCAAGGATGTTCAGATTAAGAATGATGTGATTATCCATTATGTTAAGAAACATCACTTCAATGTAGGAGATACAATAGAAGGTCATATTGACTGGAAGAGACGTTATTCTTTTATGCAGAATCATACAGGAGAACATCTTCTTTCTGGTATTGTTCATAGTTTATATGGTTATGATAATGTGAGTTTCCATCTAAACAGTGAAGAAGGACAAGTAGAATATGATGGTGATATTCAGGATATTGATTTAATAGAAGAGAAAGTGAATCAGGCTATCTATGAGAATAAAGAAATTCATTGTTTCTATCCTGATGATTTAGAGAGTATCTCTTATCGTTCTAAGAAAGAGATTGAAGGCAAAGTACGTATTGTAGAGATCAAACATTATGATATATGTGCATGTTGTGCACCCCATGTAAAAAGAACAGGTGAATTAGGAGTATTCAAGATCATCAAAGTGATTCATACAACTCGAGGGACACGTTTTATATTCTTATTTGGGGAACGTGCTTATCATCGTTTCAAGGATGATTTTGATCATCTTGAATCACTTTATCATCTTTTCTCTTCCAACAATCAAACACTTGTAAAACGAGTCAATAAGATGTATGAAGAAAAAACTGCTTTAGAAGTCAAATATGCACAACTAGAGAAAGAACATATGCTTTCTTTATGTGATCATGCTTATTTATTTGTAGAAGACTGTTTACCTATAAATCAAAGAGAAGTAACAAATCACTTAGTTAATCTTTATGGTACAGGTGGTGTATTTGTAGGAAATGATGAAAAAGGCTATCGTTATGTCATAGGTTCTGCGAATAATGCATTGGATATATTAACACAATTAAAAAGCCTTAAAAGCAAAGGTGGAGGATCAAAGGATATGATCCAGGGATTTACCCCCGCTTCTAAGACTGAGTTGCTTAAAGCCCTCTCTTAGGGCTTTTTATAATACTTGATTAAGGCTTGTGTACCTAAGTCACCATAGCCTTCTTTTTCTAATTCCTGATAGTTTTTTAATACTGTTTCTAATACATTAAGTGTAATGTCTGATTCTTTGGCTTCTTCATCAGCTAACTTCATATCTTTAATAAAGTGTTTCATAAAGAATCCTGGCTGATAATCAGCCTTTAAGATCTTAGGCCCAAAAGCATCTAACTGATGACTTCCTGCCGCACCAGTAGACACAGACTTTAATAAAACATCTAAATCCAAACCTTTACTCGATGCATATGTGAGTGCTTCACATACACCAGATAATGCCCCTGCAATCATGATCTGATTAGCCATCTTTGCATGCTGTCCTGAACCACTAGGCCCCTGATAATTAATATTAGTACCCATGGCTTCAAATAAAGGAAGACATGCTTCATAATCTTCTTTGTCTCCTCCTACAAGAATAGAAAGAGTCGCATTCTTTGCGCCTGTATCTCCACCAGTAACTGGTGCATCTAATACATGTAGATTTCTCTTTTTACCTTCTTCATATATTCTTTGATCAAGTGTAGGTGATGTAGTCGTCATATCAATAAGATAAGTCCCTTCCTTTACTGAATCAAGAATATTGTTGTCATTAAAATAAACTTCTTCCACATCCTGTGGAAAACCTACAATAGTCATGACTGCGTCTACATCTTTCACGCAATCATGAATAGTAGAATGAAGTGTCGCACCCTTCTCTACTAAAGATGTCACCTTTTTGGGATGTCTTGCATAAATATGCATTTCATAACCTGCATCCATTAAATGACCTGCCATAGGTAGCCCCATGATACCTAAACCAATAAATCCGATTTTCTTCATCTTATATGTTCCTTTCCTATCATATACTGTATATCTAATTCTAAGATATTCACATTATCTACCATTTGATCAGTAATATCTACCTTCTGCGTAGGACAAAGTGTATGAACGAGTGTTTCTAATACATCTTTCTTTTTTTCTTTATTCCCTACTTCTTCTAATATACCTAACATATATACTGAACGATGATTGTGTGTTGTCTTTTCTTCATTGATACCACAATCTTCTACGACAATATAACTTGCCTGTTTCCCTACACCATTGATCTTATAGCCTGTCTTAGATGTATGGAAATAGAGCTTTCCATTCATATAAATATGATCTAGAGGAATACTATAAGGTATTTCATCAAAGAACGAGAGAACACCATATGATATCCTATTAATTATATTTACTGATTCAATATAGTTTAATAGCTGTTTTGTTTTTCTCATCTTTCCTGGAACTTGAAAAGGAAGTAATGATTCCCAGTCATCACTATAATGCATACAATGATCACCTAATGGCATATCATCCTTCACAATAGTCATTCCATCTTTAAATTTGTATAAGTAATCCATCTTCTTTCTCCATCATCTTCTGTATTGTCTTCATAACCCCATCATGATCATTATCTTCTTGAGTCACAAAACGTGCTTTACTTTGTATAAAGTGGTCTGCATTCTTCATTGCATAACTATAATAAGCATGTGTGAACATCGGTAGATCATTATCAGAATCTCCAAAGACCATTGTTTCTTCTTCTGATATACTTAATGTCTTTTGCAAGAAAACGACACTACCTGCTTTAGATTGTCCCTTCTTATTAATATCAATCCAACAGTCTCCTGATGGTTTCACTTCAAAGCCTTTTATACAAGACAAAGGTCCTTCCAAACAGTTCTTCACTGGATCAATAGGATCACAAACTGTAATCTTGAATATATCATCATCGATATCTTCTATTGTATCTACATAAGTAATACTAAAGTGATTTGTATGCTTACTTATAAGTTCCTTATCTTTATTGAATGCATACATGGCCTTCTTACCACTTAACATTGGAGCCGTGCCTTTAAGCGTAAACACAAAGTTTGTAAGCTTATACACATCTTCCTTATTCATATAATCTGCAAGGAGTGTATCTCCGTTATGTTGTATATAGCCACCATTTTCAGCCATAAGATATATAGTCTTATTACCTTCAAAATACTTCTTCACTTCTCCCATCTGTCTTCCAGACGAAATCGCAAAAATGATATTTCTATCATACAATTCCTTGTATATTTGATTAAAATGTGGAGGTAGCTTCTTCTGATTATCCAACAAAGTACCGTCCATATCACAAATAATCATCTTAATTTGTGTAAAATTCATACTTATTCACCTCAAAATGCATTATATCACTATTTTCATACTAGACCAAAAAGTTAGGTTATGTTAATATGTGGGCGGTGATGAAAAATGTCTAAATATCAAGAAGTAGTGGAAGATATTATCCGCAAAATAGAAAATAATGAATATACTGATAAGCTACCAACAGAAGATCAGTTAATTGAACAGTATCAAGTAAGTAGAAATACAATTAGAAATGCGATTCGTACTTTAAAGAAACAAGGTACTCTATTCTCAATTCAGGGAAGTGGTGTATTTGTACGTCATACAAGAGATGATGATTCTTTATGGATGAATGGTTCATGTGGTATTACTGAGAATGCCCCACGTCATAAGATTACTACTGATGTCAAGGGATTCCATATTATGATGGCTGGAGAAGAACTATCAAAACGCATGCAATGTGAACTCACTACACCTATCTATTATATTGAAAGAATTAGAAAGATGGATGGTGTACCAATGGCTATTGAGTACACATACTACAATAAGGATCTTATTCCTTCACTTGATCGTCGTATTGCGAGTCAGTCAATCTATACTTATATTAAGAATGATTTAAAGTTAAGTATTGGTTTTGCAGATAAGTATTTCCATGTTAAAAAGTTAAGTGCACAGGAAGCCGCTATTCTAGGATTAGAAGAAGGTAGTCCTGCATTAGAAGTAGAAGACTATGTGCATCTTTCTAATGGACAGTTATTTAATGTGTCTCGTATTGTATATAACTATAAGACAACTCATTTCTATGCATCTAATGTAGATTAAGAAAAAAAGAACCTCGCAGGGTTCTTTTTCTTATCTAGAGGCAATATGCAGTGAGGAACAATCCGGATTATATATTCGCAGTATTTAGGAATGACAATAAGTTGATAGGCATTAATTGAGAAATGGTTTTATAATATTTTGTCCTTCTGCACTTTTCAAGCAGTCATTTTTATTTGCGTTCTAGATTCTATGGGTATTATAGTACGTATGCGCTTGCATTTCAATATTAATACCAATGATTTTTATATATTTTTTAATTTTAGTAATGAAATAAGGAGTTTTTTTTATGAAATGGTTGATATTTATCATTATTATGATACAGACAGGATATAGATTTGTATTAGATGGTATAAAGAATAAACAAAGAAAGAAACCATTACCTATTGAAGTAAGTGATATATATGATAAAAAGCGTTATGAATCTTTCTTAAGCTATGAGAAGGATTATGATCATATGAAGTTATGTAATAGGTTATTCACAGTGTTAGTGTATATATTCTATTTATTCTCCCCTTTCTTATCTTATATAGATACACTTCCTTTAAATGTGTATACACGTTTCTTTGTGACAGTGCTTAGTATCTCTTTGATCAATAGAATCGTAAGTGTGTTCTTTGACTATTATGCAACGTTTAAGATAGAAGAAAAGTATGGCAAGAATAAGAAGACAAAAGAAGTGTTTATAAAAGATGAAGTTGTAGAAACAGTTTTAGACTTAGTTCTTTCTTTCATCCTTTATATACCTTGTCTTTATATTCTTGAACATATTGAAAGATGGACAAATCACTTCTCTATTACTTATGCACAATCTTTGGTGTTATGTTTAGGACTTCTAGGTGTTAGTTTTATTCTTTATTTAATTGTCTTAAGTATCAGTTATGTGTATTTAAGAATCCAATATACATTTACTGAATTAGAAGACAATGAACTAAGACACAAGATAGAAGAACTAATGAAGGATTGTCCTAAGAAAGTGAAACATATTAAGGTATACAATGAATCCAAGAAATCCACTGGTAAGAATGCCTTCTTATTAAAGATGTTATGGTATAAGGAATTTGGAATTGCAGATAACTTTCTTGATGAGAACTCTGAAGGAGAACTTCTTGCAGTCCTCTCCCATGAAATAGGACATCTCAAACATAAAAAGAATATCTTTAACTATATGAAATATATTGTATTATGTATTCTATTTATCCTTATAGTCTATATGATTCCTCATGGTGAGTTATGTATAGTCTTGTCAGAAAGAGTATTAGAGAGCTTTGGTCTTATTCATATGAACTATGATGTGATCTTTACATGTTTAGGTGTGATGATTACACCTATTATGTATATATGTTCTTTTTATCTGAATTATGTATCAAGAAAAGAAGAGTATGAAGCAGATGATCAGGCAGTACATAATGGTTATGGAGAAGAATTAATAACTACTTTTAAGCGTATTTCCAGTGATGAACTGATAGATGTCTATCCAGCAGACTTTATTGAATATACCTCTTATGATCATCCAGGTATGTATCATCGTATTAAGCATATACAAGAAGAAATGAGAAATCGAAAGCCGTAAAGGCTTTCTTTTTTATCCTATATTTCGTTTAATATAAGTTATAATGTACATATTTTCGTTTAATCATAAATATATGAAAGTTTTATCACTTTTATAACAATTTTTCTTTACAATGATAAAAATATTTTGTACTATAGGTTCACTTATATAGGAGGTGTGAGCATGAACAAAGGTTTATATGATTCATCTTTTGAACATGATAACTGTGGTATTGGTGCAGTTGTTAATATCAAAGGTGTAAAAACGCATATGACAGTATCAAATGCGTTAAAGATTGTAGAACAGTTAGAGCATAGAGCAGGTAAAGATGCAAAGGGTGAAACAGGGGACGGTGTTGGTATTTTAACTCAGGTCCCTTATACATTCTTTAAGAAGAGTATTAAGGATTTCCAGTTACCTAAGGAAGGTCATTATGGTGTTGGTCAGTTCTTCTTCCCTATGAATGAACTAGAAAGACATCAGGCAATGACTATGTTTGAAAAGATTATTACTAAGGAAGGTATGACTTTCCTTGGATGGAGAAAGGTAGAAACACATAAAGAGGTATTAGGTACTAAAGCGATTGAAGCGATGCCTTATATTATGCAGGGATTCGTAAAGAAACCTGATGATTGTGAAACAGGTCTTCCTTTTGACCGTCTTCTTTATCAAGCAAGAAGAATTTTTGAACAGAGTAATGAAAATACATATGTATGTTCATTATCTAGCCGTACTATTGTATATAAAGGTATGTTCCTTGTAGGACAGCTTAGAAGCTTCTTCCAGGACTTACAGGATGATGATTATAAGAGTGCAATCGCATTAGTGCATTCTCGTTTCTCTACAAATACTAATCCATCATGGCAAAGAGCGCATCCAAACCGCTTTATTGTCCACAATGGTGAAATTAATACAATTAGAGGTAATGCGAACAACATGCTTTCTCGTGAAGAAAACATGAAATGTGATGTATTAGATACAGAAAAGGTATTCCCTGTTGTCGATGTAAATGGTTCAGATTCTGCGATGTTAGATAACACATTAGAATTCTTGGTTATGAGTGGTATGGAACTTCCTCGTGCTGTTATGATGTGTATTCCAGAACCATGGGAAAACAATCCTTCTATGTCTAAAAAGAAGAAGGATTTCTATGCCTATAATGCAACAGTTATGGAACCTTGGGATGGTCCAGCTTCTATTTTATTCTCTGATGGTGAATTAATGGGTGCTGTACTTGATAGAAATGGTTTAAGACCTTCTCGTTATTATATTACTAAAGACTCTTATTTAATCTTGTCTTCTGAAGTAGGTTCTTTAGATGTTCCTACAGAAGATATTGTAGTTAAGGATCGTTTACGTCCTGGTAAGATGCTTCTTGTAGATACTAAGAAGGGTGTTCTTATTAATGATGAAGAGTTAAAGAACTATTATGCACAAAAGGAACCTTATGGTGAATGGCTTGATTCACACCTCACATACTTAAAAGATTTAAAGATTCCTAATGAAAGAGTAGAGATCATCAGTGATGAAAAGCTAGAAACTTTACAGACTGCTTTTGGTTATAAGTATGAAGATATTAAGGATTATATTATTCCAATGGCAATGAATGGTAGTGAACCAATTATTGCAATGGGTAATGATGCACCTCTTGCGGCAATGAGTACTATGCATCAGCCACTCTTTAATTACTTTAAACAGTTATTTGCCCAGGTAACTAACCCTCCTATCGATTCTATTCGTGAAGAGATTGTCACATCTACTTCATTAGATATTGGTACTGAAGGAAATATCTTAAATGATTCACCTGATAACTGTCGTTTATTACATATTCATAACCCTATTCTTACAAATACAGATATTCTTAAGTTAAAACATCTTCATACAGATGATTTTGAAAGTGAAACTATTTCTACACTTTATTATAAGAATACATCACTTAAAAAGGCTTTAGATCACCTCTTTATTGAAGTAGATAAAGCATATCATCGTGGTGCAAATATTATTATTCTTTCAGACCGTGGTGTAGATGATAACCATTGTGCTATTCCTGCATTACTTGCAGTTGCAAGTGTGAACTCTTATTTAGTACGTACTAAGAAGAGAATGAAGATGGCTTTAATTATTGAATCTGGTGAAACAAGAGAAGTGCATCATTTCGCAACACTACTTGGTTATGGTGCAAGTGCTATTAATGCTTATCTTGTTCAGGATACAATTCATCAGGCTGTAGAAGAAGGTTTATTAGAAAAGGATTACTATGCTGCAGTAGAAGATTATAATCATGCAGTACTTTCTGGTATTGTCAAGATTGCGTCTAAGATGGGTATTTCTACTTTACAGTCTTATCGTGGTTCTCAGAACTTTGAAGCCATCGGTATTTCTAAAGAAGTGATTGATACATACTTCCCTCATACAGTAAGTAGAGTAGAAGGTATTACTTTAAAAGATATTGAAGCTGATACAAATGCATTACATAATCAAGCTTTTGATCCTCTTGGATATGATGTGAATCCTACACTTGATTCTGGAGGATTCCATAAAGAAAGAAGTCATAAAGAAAAACATCTTTATAACCCTAAGACTATCCACTTATTACAGCAGGCTAGCCGTTTAGGTGATTATAAGTTATTTAAAGAATTCTCTGAAACTATTACTCAGGAAGAAGAAGGTATTAACTTACGTGGTTTATTAGATTTCGACTTCAGCAAGAGAAAATCTATTCCTTTAGAAGAGGTAGAACCTGTAGAAAACATTGTGAAACGTTTTAAGACAGGTGCTATGAGTTATGGTTCTATTTCTAAAGAAGCCCATGAAACAATGGCTATCGCAATGAATAGATTACATGGTAAGAGTAACTCAGGTGAAGGTGGAGAAGATGCAGAACGTTTTGTGACTCGTCCTAATGGTGATTCTGCATGTTCAGCTATTAAACAGGTAGCCAGTGGTCGTTTTGGTGTAACAAGTGAATACTTATGTTCTGCCAACGAAATTCAGATCAAGATGGCTCAGGGTGCAAAGCCTGGTGAAGGTGGACACTTACCTGCTGGTAAGGTTTATCCTTGGATTGCGAAGACTCGTCATAGTACTCCAGGTGTATCACTTATTTCACCACCTCCTCATCATGATATTTATTCTATTGAAGACTTAGCTCAGTTGATCTATGACTTAAAGAATGCGAATGAAGAAGCACGTATTAGTGTTAAGCTTGTATCTGAAGCAGGTGTTGGTACTGTTGCATCAGGTGTTGCGAAAGCTGGTGCTCAGGTTATTCTTATTTCTGGTTATGATGGTGGTACTGGTGCTGCACCTAGAAACTCAGTTTATAGTGCAGGTCTTCCTTGGGAATTAGGTCTTGCAGAAGCACATCAGACATTAATCATGAATGATTTAAGAGATCGTGTTGTGATTGAAACAGATGGTAAATTATTAACTGGTAGAGATCTTGCGATTGCATGCTTACTTGGTGCAGAAGAATATGGTTTTGCGACAGCACCACTTATTACTATGGGATGCGTTATGATGCGTGTATGTAACTTAGATACATGTCCTGTAGGTGTTGCGACTCAGAACCCTATCTTACGTAAGAGATTTACAGGTAAACCTGAATATGTAGTAAACTTCATGAAGTTTGTTGCTGAAGAAATGCGTGAATATATGGCTCAGCTAGGATTTAGAACAATCGATGAAATGGTTGGTCATACAGACTTATTAAAGAAGAAGGATATTGCGGATCAGTATCATATGGACTTATCTAAGATCTTAGATAGCACATATGCGAATGATGCACATAACTGCTTTAATCCAGCTCATGCATATGACTTCAAATTAAATGAAGTACTTGACACAAAGGTATTATTAAAGGCATTAGAACAGGCATCTCAGTCTCATAAGAAGACAGAAGTTTCTGTAGAAGTGTCTAATACAGACCGTTCATTTGGTACTATTCTTGGCTCTCATATTACTAAGACTTTAGGTAATTTTGTAGAAGATGACTTTATTACAGTGCGTGCGTTTGGTGCTGGTGGTCAGAGTTTTGGTGCCTTTATTCCTAAGGGATTAACTCTTGAGTTAACAGGTGATTCTAATGACTACTTAGGTAAAGGTTTATCAGGTGGTAAGATTATTGTGAAGACACCTCATGAAGCTACATTCAAGGCAGAAGACAATATTATTATTGGTAACGTTGCTTTATATGGTGCAACAAGTGGTGAAGCTTATATCAATGGTGTTGCTGGTGAACGTTTCTGTGTAAGAAACTCTGGTGCTAAGGCTGTTGTAGAAGGTGTCGGTGACCATGCATTAGAATATATGACAGGTGGTTTAGTTGTTATTTTGGGTGAAACAGGTAGAAATGTTGCTGCTGGTATGAGTGGTGGTATTGCGTATATCTATGATCCAAATAATGATTTATATGAAAAATTAAATGGTGCACTTGTAGAATATTCTGAAGTCAATAAGCCATATGATATTAAGACAGTAAGAGAATTAATTGAAAATCATTATAAGTATACTGGTTCAGAGAAAGCCAAGATGTTCTTAGATGATTTCAAGACATATATTGGTAAGTTTAAGAAGATCATTCCACATGATTATAAGAAGATGATGGATCTGATTGCTTATTATCAGTCACAGGGTCTAGATGAAGATCAGGCTAAGGTAGAAGCATTTAATGCCGCTATGAAAGGAGGAAAATAGTCATGGGTAAGAAAACTGGATTTTTAGATTATGCACGTGAGACATCTTATGAGGTTCCTCCTACAGAACGTATTAAGAACTTCGATGAATTCCATATCCCTTTGTCTACTAAAGAACAGCAGAAACAGGGTGCAAGATGTATGGACTGTGGTATTCCGTTTTGTCAGTACGGCCAGAAGATTAAAGGTATGTTTTCTGGCTGTCCTTTAAATAATTTAATTCCTGAATGGAATGATTTGGTATTTAAAGGTAAGTATGAACAGGCTCATAAACGTTTAAAGAAGACAAATAACTTCCCAGAATTCACTTCTAGAGTATGTCCTGCATTATGTGAAAAAGCATGTACATGTTCTTTAGATGGTGAAGCTGTATCAGTCAAAGAGAATGAACATGCGATTATTGAATATGCTTATGAACATCTATTAGAAGAACCAAAACCACCATTAAAGCGTGTAGGTAAAAAGATTGCAGTTATTGGTTCTGGTCCTGCTGGTTTAGCTGCTGCAGATACACTTAATCAACGTGGTTACAATTGTGATGTATATGAAAGAGAAGATCGTTTAGGTGGACTATTAATGTATGGTATTCCTAATATGAAGATTGAGAAGAATATCATTGATCGTCGTATTTATAAGATGACTGCAGAAGGTGTAAAGTTCTTTACAAATAAAGATATTACTACTAAGAAACAGGCAAAAGAATTATTAAGTAAATATGATGCAGTTATTCTTGCAGTAGGTGCTAAGGAACCTAGAGATATTAATGTGCCTGGTAGAGAAGGTAATAATATTCTATTCGCTGTAGACTATTTAACTCAGGTGACTAAATCATTATTAAATAGTGAATTCAAGGATGGACAGTATCCTAATGCGAAAGGTAAGAATGTATTAGTCATCGGTGGTGGTGATACAGGAAATGACTGTGTTGGTACAGCTATTAGACATGGCGCAAAGTCTGTATTACAGCTAGAAATGATGTCTGAACCACCACTTGTTAGAGCGGATTCTAATCCATGGCCAGAATGGCCTTTAGTCAAGAAAACTGATTATGGACAGGAAGAAAACATTGCGGTATTTGGTGAAGATCCTCGTGTTTATAATAGTACAGTAAAAGAATTTATTCTTGATAGTAAAGGAAATGTAAAACAGGCTGTGATTGTAAAACTACAGACTGTAGTAAAAGATGGTCGTCGTTCATTTGAACAGGTACCTGGTAGTGAAAAGACAGTACCTTGTGATCTAGTGCTTATTGCAGCAGGATTTATTGGGGCACAGAAACCAGTCATTAATGCATTTGGTGTAGAATTAGATGGAAGAAATACTGTAAAATGTGATGAAAATGATCATCATACGAATATTAGTAAGTTATATAGTGCAGGTGATGTCCGTAGAGGTCAGTCTTTAGTCGTATGGGCTATTAGAGAAGGCCGTGACGTTGCTAAGCAGGTAGACTTTGATTTAATGGGATATACAGGGTTATAAAACATAAAGGCTGCAACAGTAATTGTTGCAACCTTTTTTTGTATGTTAGAATAAATACAGGAGGTACATTTTATGGATCAACTCAATTTCATATTTACTAAAAATAGTTTTCATGTTGATGAAGTAAAAGATTCAGCATGGGCTGAATTGTTTAAAGAGAATAAGTATGCAGCTCTTTATGAGTTGGGCTTTAAAAATAATTTGAAAGGACTGACTCCTAGTGCTTTTTATTTATACCAATTATCACAGAAGTTTATTGAAGTATTGAGTCGTAGTCCTGAATTAGAAGTTGCAAGAGAAGAGACAATCATAGAATTATCTGATGATGATTTAGATTATCTCATGTCTATGATTCCATTTGCGATTGGTACAGAATATATCAATGAGAGATGGATTAAAAATATTATTAAACATTTAAATGAACAATTTAAAAAGGATATGACATCCTATAAAGGTACAGCACAAATGTATCTTCAAGAAAAGTCTCAGGATTTAAAGGCTGCAAAAAGAATTTATTTTCATTTAGTAGAGAATGAAGAAGATTCTGAGTTTCCTTTCGCATTTCTTGCCACATATGCAACAAAAGATATAGAAAACAGAATAGTACATATGCCTTTAAAACATGCACTTATTGAATACAAGAATGATCAGAAACAATTATTAGATCTATTATCATGTCTCAATGATGTCGCACAGAAAATAGGTTTAATTGCGAAATTCATGGAAACAGGTGATTTGTTTCATCCTATCCGATTAACAAGTCAAGAAGCTTATACTTTACTTAAAAGTGTTCCGGATATTGAAGCATCTGGTATTAAGTGTAGAGTACCAAACTGGTGGAAGAAGAAGTATTCTTCAGTTAAGATTAATGTGAATATTGGAGAAAAGAAGCCTTCTCTATTAGGTTTTGAATCTATTTTATCAGCACAGCCTTCACTCATAGTAAATGGACATGCATTGACTAAAAAAGAAATCAGCGAATTATTAAAGATGGAAGAAGGTCTTGGCTGGTTAAAGGGTCAATGGGTAGAAATCAATCATAATAAGCTCCAACAGCTTCTTGAACAGATGGAAAAATATGATGGAACGATTTCTTTAAAAGATGCTCTCACAAAGACATATATATCTGATGAAGATAATGTGGATGTTGATTTAGGTGTACAGATATCTAATGGTAAGTGGTTAAGAGAAACTCTAGGGCAGTTAAAGGACCCATCAAAGATTAGAAACAAGGCAAAACCTAAGTATTTAAAGGCAACACTTCGTCCTTATCAGAAGAATGGTTATAATTGGCTGAATCAAATGAATGATTTAGGTTTTGGTGCCTGTCTTGCAGATGATATGGGATTAGGTAAGACAATACAGGTTATTTCTTTCTTAGAGAAGATGTATGAGAATAATAAAGAGAGTCATGTGTTATTGATTGTTCCTGCATCTTTGCTTGGTAACTGGTCAAAGGAAATAGATAAATTTGCGCCTCGTATGACATATCATATACTTCATGGTAAAACAAATATTTTAGATGAAGATTGTTTTGCGACTATTACAACATATGGAATGGCTTTGCGTATGGAGTGTCTACAGGAACGTGTATGGGATTGTTTGATTTTAGATGAAGCACAGGCTATAAAGAATCCCGCTACAAAACAGACAAGGGCTATTAAGAAGATTCCAAGTCAAATGCGTATTGCGATGACAGGGACTCCGATTGAAAATGATTTATCTAATTTATGGTCTTTATTTGATTTCTTAAATAAAGGATTATTAGGAAGTGCTACAGATTTTAAGAACTATACAAAAAAAGTACAAGCCTATCCTGAATATATAACTAAACTAAAGATGATGGTTTCCCCTTTTATTTTAAGACGTTTAAAAACAGATAAATCTATTATTTCTGATTTACCTGATAAAATGGAAATTACAGAACATGTAGATCTCTCTAAGAGGCAGATTGTCTTATATCGCAAGGAAGTAGAAAAGGCAGAAGATTTAATACTCGAATCAGAAGGAATGGAACGTAGAGGTATTGTATTAGGTTTACTTACAAGACTTAAACAGATTTGTAATCATCCTGATCAGTTTATTCATGATACCAACTTCAATCCAAAAGATAGTGGTAAGTATGCGATGTTGAAGAAATTATGTGAAACAATCTATGAGAAGAGAGAAAGAGTATTGGTATTTACGCAATATAAGGAAATGTGTGAACCATTATCAGATTATCTAGAATCTATATTCCATAAAAAGGGATATATTATTCATGGTGGTATTCCTGCCAAGAAACGTACAGAGATTGTAGAAAAATTCAATAATGAAGATGAGTATGTCCCTTATATTGTGTTATCACTTAAAGCGGCTGGTACAGGACTTAATCTTACTGCCGCAAATCATGTGATTCATTTTGACCGCTGGTGGAATCCAGCTGTAGAAAATCAAGCAAGTGATAGAGCATATCGTATTGGACAGACAAAAGAAGTCTTTGTGCATAAGCTTGTTTCAAATGGCACAATTGAGGAAAAGATTGACCAGATCATTGAATCAAAACAGGAACTTGCTGAATCTATACTTGCGACTGGACAGGAAAAATGGATTACTGAAATGGATACAAAAGAATTATTGGATTTATTCAGATTGGATGTGTAGCATATGGGAAGATATTGGAAAACAAGTATGCGATATTCACAGATCAGTGTGGGAGAACTACAGAGAAAAGCCCAACAAAGTGTGAATAATGCGAAAAGTAAAGGAAAAGAATTACACCCAATAGTGATTGAAGGTAGACAAATCGCAAAGAGCTGGTGGGGTATTGCCTGGTGTCAGAATATTGAACAATATGCCGATTATTCTAGCCGCCTTACACGTGGAAAAAGATATGTGAAAACAGGTGCTGTTATTGATTTACAGATTGTGAAAGGTAAAGTAAAAGCACGTGTACAAGGTACACGAAGAACACCTTATAAGGTAGAAATTAATATCAGCCCCCTTAAAGAAGATGTATGTGAAGAGATTATAGATCAATGCAGTTCACAGATTCAGAATCTCCAGCAGCTTCTCAATGGAGAATTCCCCGAAGACTTAAAAGATCTATTCTTATCAAAGCATGGTTTGTTTCCTTCTCAAAGAGAAATAAGTTTTAATTGCAGCTGTCCTGACTGGGCTATTATGTGTAAGCATGTCGCTGCAGTACTTTATGGTATAGGTGCTAAATTAGATGAGAATCCATTCTTGTTTTTTGAACTCAGAGGTATTGATGTCAATAAGCTTGTAGATGTGACAATTAAAGACCATGTAGACTCTTTACTAAAACATGCAGATATGCCTGTGACAGATAGAGTTATGGATGATTCGTGTATTGAAACATTATTTGGTTTAAAATAAGTGCTTTAAAAGGTTATTCGGATGACGAATAACCTTTTAATAGTTCCTGAAGAATTGACATTCCTCATCATTACATTGTGTTGCTTCCTTGAGTTTTATATTACAATGAAAGACATGATTGAGAGGTTTATCTCCTACATAGTATCTATACATATGAGGGACATTATGATGAGTCAATACTTGACTCATTGTAAGTGCATCTTCTACTAAGAAGTCCCCTTCTTTGAACTGTTTTCTAATTGTGTCAGTAAGTATAGACAAACCTTAACCACTTCTTTCCCCATTCTAACATTTTTCTTACAAGTTAGTCTTCAAAAAATGGTAGAATTATAGAAAGAGGTGATTGTATGCATGAGGGTTTAATTTCTATTGGGAAGATGGCTAAAATTAATCATGTAAGTATTAATACACTCCGTTTATATGATAAGTGGGGGTTATTGACACCTATCTATATTGATGAAGATACAGGCTATCGTTATTATGATATGAAGCAGAATGCAAGACTTGATCTAATAGGTTATATGAAGGAGTTAGGAATGAACTTGAAGGAAATCAAGGAATTGTTGGACAAAGAAGATCCTACTCTTATAGAAGCGATACTGATTAAGAAACAGCGTTCTACAGAAAAAGAGATGGATGATATTATACGCAAAAGAAATGCAATCAAACGTACAATCTATTCTCTTGAAAGATACCGCAAATCCCCTACACCTGGCACTTTGACAACTGAGTATATTGATGAACGTCATATCTATGCCAAACGAGTGAATAAGAACTTCTATGATTATGATCAGGATGGGTATGAAGTAATACTCAAAGAATTCAAAGATCAATTATTAGAAGAACATCTTCCCCAAATCTATTATTGTAATGTGGGAACTTTTCTTAAAAGAAAGAGATTCCTGAAACAGGAATTTATCACGCATGATATATTTATTTTTGTAGATGAACACTTTCCAAAAAAGGAATCTGTACAGACATTAGAAAGTGGCATGTATGCTTGTATTTATATGGATGATTTTAATAATGAGAAAGAGTATGCAGGAAGATTATTAAAGTATTGTATGGATAATAATTATGAAGTGATTGGTGATTATATATGTGAAGTATTAATAGAACTTACATTCTTCAAAGATAATGAACGTTCTATGTATCTAAGATTACAAGTCCCAATTGCCTACAAAAAGATTGACCCTCATCATTGATGAGGGTTTATCCTTTAGTTAGGAGGTAATTCTTATGGAAAAGATTAAAGTTGTACAGTATGGTTGTGGTAAGATGAGTAAATACATCTTACGCTATTTGTATGAGAAAGGTGCGCAGATTGTAGGAGCCATTGATAATAATCCTGCAATTGTGGGTATGGATGTAGGTGATTATGCAGAACTAGGTATTAAGACTGGAATAAAGATCAGCAGTGATGCCGATGAAGTTTTAGATCATTGTGATGCTGATGTTGCAGTCGTGACATTATTCTCACTTGTGAGTGATTGTTTTGATCATTTTGAAAAGTGCTTAAGTAGAGGTATTAATGTCATCACTACATGTGAAGAAGCAACAGATGCATGGACAACTGATCCAGTGAGAATGAATAAGTTAGATGTTCTTGCGAAAGAAACAGGATGTACATTTGTAGGTAGTGGTATGGAAGATACATTCTGGGTGAACATGGTTGGTTTAGTGGCTGGTTCTTGTCATACTATTACTAAGATTGAAGGGGCAGTTAGTTATAATGTAGAAGAATATGGTTTAGCCCTTGCGAAAGCTCATGGTGTAGGTTTAACACCTGAAGAGTTTGAAGCAACAATTGCCCATCCTGAAGAAATTGAACCATCTTATGTATGGAACTCAAATGAAGCTCTCGCATCTCGTATGGGATGGACTATTAAGTCTCAGACACAAAAATGTGTACCTTATTTCCACGATACTGATTTATATTCTGAAACAATGGGTGCAACAATTCCAAAAGGAAATTGTATTGGTATGGCTGCAGTCGTTACTACAGAAACTTTCCAGGGTCCTATTATTGAAACACAGTGCATTGGTAAGGTCTATGGTCCTGATGATGGTGATATGTGCGATTGGAAGATTACTGGTGAACCAGATACTGAATTCCATGTAGTTAAACCAGCTACAGTAGAACATACATGTGCTACTATAGTAAACAGAATTCCTAGCTTACTTAGAGCACCAGCTGGCGTTGTCACTGTTGATCAGTTAGATACACTAGAATACTTAACATATCCTATGGATTATCACTTATAATCATCACCAAACCCTCCCTTAAGTGGAGGGTTTTTACATGCGTAATTCCAAACAAATCGTTTAAAATGTCAGATGAAATTTTCTTCTATTTATCATACGATTAGAGTAGAGAAATTGGAGGGTAACATATGGATTTTAATAATTTTTATAATGGTCAGGAGTTTGAGACTTATAAGTATCTTGGCGCTTTTGTTCATATGAATGGCGTGACTTTTAGAACATATGCGCCAGCAGCATCTCATGTGGCAGTTATTGGGGAATTTAATGGTTGGCAGGAAACACCTATGAATCGTTGTGGAAATGGTCAGTTCTTTGAAGCAACTATATCAAATGCTAAAGTGGGACAGATGTATAAGTATCGTATTTATAATAATGGGTCTTTTGTAGATCATTGTGATCCTTATATGTATACAAGTGAAGTACGTCCTAATAATGCATCTATTATTTATGATATGAATCAGTATACATTCCATGATGATGCTTGGATGAATCAAAGATTTAGTGAAGATATGCCTATTAATGTGTATGAAATGTATTTTGGTTCTTGGAAGAAACCAGGTGAAAAAGCAGATGACTGGTATACATATCGTGAAATGGCTGATTTAATTATTCCTTATTTAAAAGAGAATCATTATAACTTCTTAGAAATCATGCCTTTAAATGAATATCCTAATGATTTAAGCTGGGGTTATCAGCCTACTGGTTATTTTTCACCTACATCTCGTTATGGTACTCCTGATGATTTGAGATATTTTGTAGAGAAGTGTCATGAAAATAATATTGCTGTTATTCTTGATTTCGTACCTGTCCATTTTGCAATTGATGGATTTGGTTTGAATAACTATGATGGTACACCTCTTTATAATTATCCTAATGATGCAGTAGGTAAGAGTGAATGGGGTACATGTAATTTCCAACATTCTCGTGGAGATGTATGTTCATTCTTGAATTCTTCTGCATATTACTGGTTAAAGGAATATCATATTGATGGCTTAAGACTAGATGCAGTTGGTAATCTTATTTACTGGCAGGGTAATAGTGGTCGTGGAGAAAATAGAGAAGCGATTCGCTTTGTTCAGAACTTTAATAGAGGACTTAAACAGAGAGTTCCTCATACTCTTCTTTTTGCCGAAGATTCATCTTCTTATCAAGGTGTAACACGTCCTGTTGATCAAGGTGGTTTAGGTTTTGATTATAAATGGGATTTAGGTTGGATGAATGATACATTGGATTACTTTATGAAGACTCCAGAAGAAAGACCTTCTTTCTATCATAAGCTTACATTCTCTATGATGTATTTCTATAATGAACATTTTATACTTCCATTCTCACATGATGAAGTGGTGCATGGTAAGAGGACTATTATTGATAAGATGTATGGTGAGTATGAAGAGAAGTTTGCACAGGTGAAGGCACTTTATATGTATATGTTTGCGCATCCTGGTAAGAAACTTAACTTCATGGGTAATGAGATTGCGATGTTTAGAGAATGGGATGAAACAAAGGAACCAGACTGGTTCTTATTGAAGTATCCTATGCATGATTCTTTCCTTCACTTCATGAGAGAATTAAATAACATCTATTTAACACATCCTTCTTTATCACAGTATGACTTTAGTGAAAGAGGATTTAAATGGGTGGATTGTCATCAGGAACAGGATTGTATTTATGTCTTTAAACGTATGAGTGATAAAGAAACAATAGTCGCTTTCTTTAACTTCCATAATGTAGATAAGACATATACTTATAAAGTAGATCAGCCTGAAACATTGACTCTTCTATTAAATTCAGATAATGAATTATATAGTGGAAAATCACATAATCTAGATAAAGAAATTCACATAAAGAATGAAATAGAAATGACATTACCTGCCTACAGTGCACAGTTCTATATTGTAAAGTAAAAAGCGTATCACCTATTGGTGATGCGCCTTTTCACTTAAATATCTTTCTATAATAACCTCTCTTTTTAAAGTATGTCACTGTATTCTCAAAATCCCTATTAATATAGAAAGTGAGTACATAGTCTGCATCATTAATGACTTCAATACTATAATTATAGTTATTAATTGCGTCTGAAATAGTATCCATTGAAAGAGTTTCATAATCCTTTCTTAAGGCATATTTCAAACCTCTAAAGTCATCTTCTTTTAAATGAACTGTATCATCCGTTGTATCATCTGTATAGTTCATAACAGATACTTCAACCCAGTGCATATTTCTAAAAATCTGGTTCATATAAGAGACATTTGTATAAAGAGACTTCATATCATCCTTCACATATTTATCGAAGCAGTCCTGTGAGATGTTGTAGGAACGTGTGAGTGTTTTACCATCTACGAGATGATAAGTAATGCTGAAATAATGAGAAGAATCATTAGAGTTATGTGGTGCTTTTAAGATATCTTTATGTATATCATGAATAATATCAATAGAATCAGAATCATTCAATCTAACATCTTGATTACCTGAATAATCAGAACTGAATGTCACATAAGATACAGTACCTGTTTTTGGAATCTTATTTTCTTCATCTGTGATATCAAAGACAAAGAAGACGCACATGAGTGAGAAAACCACAAGATAGATGATAAACTTCTTAAAGTTCTTCTTATTAAAGACATAAAGTGTCATATCTGCAATCATTCTTGAAATATAGTAACCTATAAATGAAACAATGATACCTATAATCACAAAAGTGATACGCATTGTATGAATAGATGTTTCATTGGATATAAATAAGAATGTCACAAATGAAGAGAGTACAAGAGTCCCTATAATGACAACTATATCTTTTAAACGGTCAAAAACAACAGAAGAACCTATGTATTCTAATTTAACACGTTTATAAATGAGGTAGGCAATAAAGACTAAACTGATGCCTATCGCAATATAAATAGTCAAATAAGCAAGAGTACGTAATGTAAGCCATTTTTCTAGATTTAATGCATAATTAAAGGCAGTAGAATAGTTCTCAAAAGTGACAGAAGGTTCTTCTACACCATAAGTAAAGGCTGATTTAAGAATAGTAAAAAACTGTGAACTAAGCCAAGGTAAACTATTAAAAAATACTCCTAATATACAATGTGTATAGAGATTACCCGTGATAATACCACAGAATTGTGTAATTCCATACGCAAAGAATATGATTGCACTTTGAATCAAAAACCAGCTTAGACAATGGTTGATTGAAAGTTCTCTATAATATAAAGGAATGGTTTTCCCATAGAATATGAGTATCCCTGTTGTAAGAATAAGAGGTACAAACATTAAAATCATCCCTGCAGTAAAAGATGTCCAATAGAGTTCTGATCTTTTAATAGGCATAGAATGAATAATTGTAGAGGCTGTACGGTTATGATAGAAATAGAGTAAAGCCACACTTGTAAGTACCGCAATAGTAGAGATAATAAGATTACCTGTAAAATAAGATCCCTTGAGATATGCTGCATAGTATTGATACCCCTCTGAATTTGCGCCCTGGTAGATAGGATAAAGATATAATAAAACATAGGATACCATCATCCCTAGACCAATGATCCAGAAACGTTTCATGAGGTTTTTAAAGAAGGTTTTATTAAAATATGAGTTTTTGGATATCATCATCTTCTCCTCCTACTTCATACATAAAGAGTTCTTCCAAACTTAAAGGAAGTATATCAAAGATAAGAGGAGATTGATCTCCTATAACCTTTCTAATATTAGAAAGAGAGTCTTCAATAATCAATATTTTTACTGAACCTCTTTCCTCCTGATACACAATATTTAAATCATCTAAATTAACTTCTTTATCTCCAAATGAAACCTGTATTTTATGAATATGCGTTTGAATATATTCTAAATCAAACTCTCTCATAATCTTACCCTTATACAATATACCTACATGATCCACTATTCCTTCTAATTCTTTTAAATTATGAGAAGAAATAAGAACTGTTAGATTCCTTTGGGCAACATCATCAATAATATATTTCCAAACTAATTTTCTTGCGACTGGATCTAATCCATCTATAGGTTCATCTAAAATAAGATATTGAGGCATTGTAGACATAATTAAACAAAAGGATGCTTGTTTTCTCATTCCTTTAGAGAATGTCTGTATCTTCTTTGTAGGATTTAATTTAAATCTTTTGTAGAGTTCTTCAAATCTTTCTTGATTCCATGATGGATAGAGGTCTTTATAGACTTTCGCATTTCTTTCTAAGTTTGTTTCTATGAAATACATCGCATCAGATATATAGCCTATCTTTCTTTTTAATTCTATATTTTCATACACAGGCTGTGATTCTATAAAGATCTTTCCTGCATCTTGTTTTAAGACACCCACTAGATGTCTAATGAGTATTGTTTTACCTACTCCATTAGGACCAATCAAACCATAGATAGACCCTTCTTCTACCTGCATATTGAGATGATCAAGGACAACCTCACCATCAATAACTTTATATAAATCTTTTACTTTAATCATGAGGTCTTCCTTTCATATATTCTAAAATCTTATTATGTATTTCATCTTGAGTCATACCCATATAGATTAATTCTTTATAACCTTCTACAATCACATGAATCGTATCATCGACTTTCTGTTCATCTATCTTTACATGTTTTCTTGATGATACAAAAGTACCTTTATTCGCAATTGTATAGATATAGCCTTCCTGGTCCAATGTCTGAAATGCTTTTTGAACTGTATGAGGATTAATAGTTAATAGTTGAGAGAGTTCTCTTACAGTGGGTAATTGGGTATTTTCTTTTAATGCACCTGTTATAATCTGTTCCTTAATATTATCTACAATCTGTTCATAGACAGATTTATGACTTTGATAGTTTAACTGAAACATCACTTGTCCTCCTTATAAAATGTAGAGATGATACCAAGAGTATAGGGATCTTCCAGACTCGGAACAGCCTTAAACCACTTCTTCTTAAGAAAGTCATTTATGACCTTCATCACATCTTCTAAATCACTTTCTTCTCCCTCACATCTCAAATTAAGACCACAGCTTGCACATCCACCAATAGAATGAACAGAATAATCATAGCCTTTCTTCTTCAATAAATGATTCAATTCTAGAATCATATTAAAATCTACTGTACCTATCATAGTATCACCTAATTCTCCACATGATAAACGTAACTTACATAAGGCTTTCTACCTTCCTGCATATCTCTATAGAGTTCTTTCTTTTGTTCAATATAGTCTAAAGATTCTTGTATTTCTGATAATCTTCTTTCTAGATCTTCTTTTGTCTCATTGAGCATATTTACACGTTCAGGAATAGAAACAGGACCCTGCATACAATAATCAAGATACATGCGCATATCCTTTAAACTCATTCCACATTTCTTTAAACATTGTAAGCCTTTGATCCATTCTATATTATTTTCATCAAAGACACGATAGTTATTCTTATCTCTCTTTACATTAGGAATAAGCCCTTCTTTACAATAATATTTTAATGTTTCATAACTCCATCCAACAATCTGACAAACTTCTTTCATTGTATACATAAAAAATACTCCTTTTTTCTTGCACGGTAGTAACTCCCATGTTTTATAATTTTATTGTACAAATATAAAGGAGGAATTACAATGCAAACACTTTATTTAATGCGTCATGGACAGACTTTATTTAATGCACAACATAAGATTCAGGGATGGTGTGATGCACCTCTTACAGAAATTGGAATTAAGCAGGCAGAAGTGGCTGGAAAATGGTTTGATGACAATCACATTCATATTGATGATGCTTATTGCAGCACAAGTGAAAGAGCAAGTGACACACTTGAAATAGTTACACATCATAATATGCCTTATACACGTTTAAAGGGATTAAAAGAAATGAACTTTGGTGTCTTTGAAGGAAAAGATGAATGTCTTAATCCCCCATTTCCTTATCTCGATTACTTTAAAACTTATGGTGGAGAATCACAGGATGAGGTACAGAAAAGAGTTGTAAAGACAATTACAGAAATCATGGAAAATACAAAAGGTGATAATGTCCTAGTTGTATCTCATGGAGCTGCTTGTGCCAACTTTATTAAAAACTTTGAGGAATATAATGTAGCTCACTATAAGAAAGGTATTAAGAACTGTGCTATCTTTGTATGCACATATGAAGATGGAATCTTCTCTTGTAAAGAAATCATCAATCATGATTTTAGTAGTTTCATGTAAAAGTTCCTTTTTGGAACTTTTTTTAGTATGATAAATAAGACAGGAGGATGAATTATGATAAAAGCAATTTTCTTTGATATTGATGGAACATTACTTTCACATACTACGTATAGTGTTCCAGAATCTACTAAAAAAGCATTAAGACTATTAAAAGAAAAAGGCATACTTACATTTATTGCGACAGGTAGACATTTAAGTGAGATGAGGGATCTTCCTATACAGGATTTAGAATTTGATGCCTGTATCACTTTAAATGGACAGTATTGTTTCAATAAAGATGGAATGATTTATGGACTTCCTATTGAACAAACAGACATCAACAATATCATCAATTATGTGGATACAAATCATATGCCCTGCATATTTGTAGAAGATGAACTCATGTATATCAACTTTAATAATGAAGTTGTAGAAAAAGTACAGAAAGCTATTTCTACACCACTACCAGAATTAGGAGATATTCATAGAGGTTATACACATCCTATTTATCAGGTAATTCCTTATGATACAAATGATGAGAGATTAAAAGAAATTAAGGAACTTATGCCTCATTGCAAGGAGACACAATGGAATCCTCAGGCAGTGGACATCATTCCTGCGACAGGTGGTAAACAGAATGGTATTCATGAAGTATTGAAGTATTATTCTATTGACCAAAGTGAAACGATGTCTTTTGGTGATGGCAAGAATGATATTGATATGTTTGACTATACAGAAATTTCTGTTGCCATGGGTAATGCAGGAGATGATGTTAAAAAAGCTGCAGACTATGTCACAGATGATATCGATGAAGATGGTTTATATAATGCGTTAAAACATTTTGAAATAATTTAAAAGCAGGCACCGCCCAATGTCATTAAGTTAAGAATTGACAGCTATCAAGGCATACAAACAAAATGTATGCCTTTTTTATTT